>JAGUZM010000353.1 GCA_020060805.1 Deltaproteobacteria bacterium
AGCCCCCCGAGAACCGCGTACCGCATTTGCATCCGCCGGCTGTCCGTTCCCCGCGCCCAGGCAGCCTGGGGGTTCTCTCCCACAGCCCTCAGGGTCAGGCCCATGGGCGTGCGGTAAAGGTACCACCAGGCCAGGGCGATCACGATCATGCTCATGTACACCGGCAGGTTGTGGTTGAAAAACACGGGTCCCAGGAAAGGAATCCCGTCGAGGAAGGGAATGGGAAGAGGGCCGACCTGGGCGCCGTACAGCCGTGAATAAGGGTTGCCGAAAAAGTACGCCAGGTCCCTCATCGTGAGGGTCAGGACGAACCCCACGGCCACCTGGGACTGACGAAGGTATATGCTCAAGAAACCCACCACCCCTGCCACCAGGCTCCCCGATATCCCGCCGGCCAGGAAACCGAGGAGCAGGTGCTGGGTCTCATAGGCGACGGCAAAGGCGACCATGGCGCTCAGGAGAATCGTGCCGTCCAGGGAAAGGTTGATCACCCCCGACTTCTCCGTGATCGTCTCCCCGACCGCGGCAAGAACGATGGGCGCGGCTCCGGCCACGATGGAAGCGAGGAGAATGGTCACGCTCAGGTCGGTCATGGCATTTCCTTCACCAGATTTGGGACCCCACCGCCGGATGGGGCCGTGCGCCGCGTCCCGACATTTCTCCATCCGTGCACCACCAGCGCCGCCAGCACCATCGTCCCCTGGATGATACCGCTCAAGGAGGAATCGAGGTGGAGCATCATGGGAAGCTGGATGCTTCCCACATTCAGGCAGGCGAAGAAGAAGGCGACCCCGAGAGCGCCCCAGACCCTGTAGTTGGCCAGCATCACCACCAGAAGCGCCAGGTAGCCATAGTTGCTGGAGATGATCGGAATCAGACGATGGTAGACGCCGGCCACCTGAAAAACCCCTGCCAGCCCCGCACATCCCCCTGCCAAGGCCAGGGCGGCCACGTAGTACCGGGCCGGCCTGAGGCCGTGCAGATAAGCAGCCCTCGGGTTGCTCCCGATCCCTTTCAAGCAAAGGCCGAAACGCGTTCGGCTCAGGACCCAGCCGGCTGCGAGGATTGCCGCTGCGGCGAGGGCGATCCCGATGGGCGAGACACGCCACGAAAAAAAACTCGGCAGCCATAGAGATTCGGGGAACGGCTCTGTGCCGCTCATGGAGGCGACCCCGGGTCTTCTCCACGGCCCGAATATGAGATACAGGGTGAGCCCGTGGGCAACGAAATTGAGCCCCAGACCGCCGAATATCTCATTCACCCCCCCTTTTGTCTTGAGAAGCCCTGCGATGATCGCCCACAAGCTTCCTCCGATGAGGGCTGCCGCAAAGGAAAGCACGATGATCAGGCCCGGCATGCCGGCCAAAAGCCCCATTTTCATCACCCCCGTGGCCGCGATCGCTCCTGCCACCACCTGGCCTTCCACGCCGATATTCCACAAGCCCACCCTGAAGCTGAAAAGAAGCCCGGCTGCGCACAAAGTGAGGGGGATCCACGCGGTGAGAACCTGGGCGATTTTGACCCACGACCCCAGAGACCCTTTAAAGAGGTGGTGAAAGGCTGAAAAAGGAGGAGCCCCTGCAACGAGAAGGATGAGGACCGTCAGGAGCAGGGCGACCCCCGTGATGATCAGGATACGGCGGAAGGTTCTGCCCACCTCCCCTGCGGTGGTTCCGATTCCAGGCATGTTCAAGCCTTTCCTGCAATGGCCTGGGCGACCTCGTGGAGGCTCGTGTCACAGCACCGCGCATCCTTGACGACAGTCCCATTGTAGAAGACGACAACCCGGTCTGCGACCTGAAGGATTTCATCCAGTTCCGAGGATGAGAAAAGGATGCTGGCACCCTTTGCCGCGAACGTCGTCAGCTTCTCCCAGACCCAGCGGACAGAGTCGAGGTCCAGCCCTCTGGTCGGGTGCTCCAGGAGAAGGATGAGGGGCTCTGAAGGAAGCAGGGCCAGGAGCAGCCGCTGCTGATTCCCCCCTGAGAGGGATTCCGCAGGGCTCTCCGGGTCACCCACGATCCTGAATTGCCTGATCCCGTCGGTTGCCCGATCCGCCGCCTTTTTCCAGGACACCTGGATGCCTTTTCCGAACCGGAGGGCAAAATGCTCCGCGATCGTCAGGCCGGGCATCAGCCCTTCTTCCAGGCGCGCAGCCGGCAGGAAAGTGACCCCTTCCTCCATGAAGGCATGGTGATCACGGCCCGCCATATCCACGCCCCTTATCCGAATCCTTCCCTGAACGGGCTTCCTCAACCCTGCCGCGAGACGAAGAAAAAGCTCCTGCCCGCTCCCTTCAAGGCCTGCCAGGCCCACGATTTCCCCTTTTCCGAGACGGAAATCGAAAGGCCGCAGCCCTGCCCTACCCCCTGATGCGGAGACCCTCTCCATGGAGAGGGTCGCTCGATCCGACATTTCGGGCTTGAGGGCGCATGGCGGTCCGGCCGGCAGGGTTCCAAACATCCATGCCACCAGCTTCGCGGTCTCGAAGGGGGGAGCCGCATCGCCGGTCACCTTTCCCTGCCTCAGGACCGTCACCCGGTCGCACAGCGCCTCCACGTCCTCGAGTTTATGGGAGACGAGAACGATGGTTTTTTGCTCCCCTGCCAGTTTTCTGAGCGCTGCAAAAAGGGTCTGTCTCTGAACGGAGGATATCCCGGTGGTCGGTTCATCCAGGATGAGCACCTCCACGCCCATGGCGAGAAGCCTCACCAGTTCAAGCTGTTGACGCTCTCCCACGGTGAGGTTCCGGGCGGCCGTTTGAGGATTCAGGGTGAATCGAAAGTGAAGGGCAATGTCCTGGAGCTTTTGGCGAAAGAAGGCTTCCTTTCCGGAGAAGCCCCGGGCAAAACCCATCATGAAATTTTCCAGCACGCTCATGGGCCCAAAATCCAGGGGGTCCTGGTAGAGCATGCCGATACCCCGCTCCGTCGCTTCCCGGGGGCTCGCGAAATCAGACGAAGTCCCGTCAAGGAGTATCGTGCCGGAGGTTTTTTTCGTGTACCCGGCAAGGACCTTCATGAGGGTGCTCTTGCCTGCACCGTTCTCTCCGAGAATCCCATGGATGGTCCCGGGAGCGATCTCCAAGCTGATGCCGTTGTTGGCCCGCACCCTGCCGTAGTGCTTGTGGATGTCATTGAGTTCTATCCTCATCGCCCCCGAAACCGTTCGCTCCCTACTTTTTCGCCTTGCTTTCTCCCGTCATCCCCTGGAGAAGCTGGCTCATGTACCAGATCTGCTTGTCCGTGGCCACCTCTCCACTCTTGAGGAACACGGTGCCGTCCTGGTAGTTGAGAGGCCCTTTGAACAGTTGAACCTTGCCGGAGCCCAGGTCCTGGATAAATGCCTCTGTTGAGGCCTGGACTTGCTTGGAAAGGGCGTTGCCTGGCATGAACCCCACCGCGCTCGTGTCCGGGTTGTTGATCTCTTTCCAGTCAGGGCTGAGCCAGAGCCATTGGCTTTTCCATTTACCCCCCATCGCATCTTTCACGAACTGCGCATACGAAGGTCCCCAGTTGAAGAAAGGCACGCCCAGGCAGATCTCCGGTCCCCCGGAGCAGGCATCCTTGTAATCGTACGGAATGGCCCACACCTGTTTGCCTTCCTGGCGCTTCTGTCTCGCCACGACCAGGCCCTCGGTGGTGTCGATGCCCGAGATGACCACGTCATGGCCGCTGTTGAAGAAGTTGTGCGCCACCTGGGTCGGGTCTGCGGTCACGCCAGGGATGTTGAACCAGAACCCGATCCATGTGACCTGGAAAACAAGGTCTTTCGGGTCCTTCTTGAGCACCTTTTCCCACGCATACCGCGCCCCCAGATAGGCTGAGGCGGCGAGCCTGCGGGTCTCCTCGTTGATCAGAGGGCCCAGGTACCCGATCTTCCCCGTCTTTGTCGTGAGAGCGGCGGCAAACCCGGCGATCATTTTTCCGTACTCCATTTTGCCCATGACGTTGGCAAGGTTGGCGGTCGCCTTGCCCGTCCATACGTCGTCCCCCGAGACGTGGATGAAATAGGTCTTGGGATGCCGCTTCGCAGCTTCCCTCGCCCCATCCTTCATATCGTCCGAGTTGGCGATGATGAGCTTAGCCCCCTTGGAGACCAGGTCATCCACCAACTGGGGAACGGTGATCCCGGGCCGGTCCGCCGGGTTCACCTTGTCGATGTAGATCATCTTTGCGCCGGGCACTTTTTTTCCACGTACCGGCCCGCGTCATAATGGGCCTGGCTCCAACCCTGATCGTTGTACGGCCCCACCAGGAGCATACCGAAATGGAACTCCTTCCCGGCCGACCACGCACGGTAAGGCATCACAAAGCAGATCAAAGCTAATATCAGAACAGCGCCGAAACATTTCTTACCCATACCTCTGCCTCCTATCCTGTTGATGTGATCTAAGAGCACTCCTTTTTTTTAGAAGAGCACGATATGACAGGGGATCAGAAACCTCAACTGAAAAATCGCCCTTTTCTGTTGACCCCTCTGGTTCAAAATCTTAGATTGGCCAAAAAAGTGATGGGCGTTTTTCCGAACCTTATCCGCTCATGCGAATCAGGGAGTCTTTGAAGTCCATGAACAAGAGGGTGATTCTTTTTATTTTTTCTTTGATCCTTTTTTCGGCAGCCGCGGTTTTCCTTTCCCTTCCCGCCCATGGCGAAGGCAGCGAGGCCAAGCCGATCTTTCGTGACTCCCCTCTCCCGAAAAGCTTCAGCCTCTGCGGGGAGGCGATGCCCCTGGACAACCAGGAGGTGCTGGAGAGACTCGACCGGGAGTTGACCATCAGCGCGTGGAATCAGGCCCAGGTTTTCATGTGGATCAAGCGCACGGGCCGGTATTTCCCCTTGATCGAGGGGAAACTCAAAGCCCTCCGCATGCCCGATGACTTGAAGTACGTGGCAGTTGCTGAGAGCTCCCTGGTCAAGAACGTCCGGTCGTCTGCGGGCGCCCTCGGCCCCTGGCAGTTCATGCCGCAGACCGGCTCCAACCAGGGCCTTCGCAGGGACCGGTGGGCTGACGAGAGGTTGAATTTTGAACTCGCCACGGAAGCGGCCCTCAAATACCTCCAGAACCTGAGGGAGATGTTCGGTTCCTGGACGCTGGCTCTGGCCGCATACAACAGCGGAGAATTCCGCATCAAGAAGGAAATCGAGGAGCAGCAGGTGAACGACTATTATCGCCTGGTGCTGCCAACGGAGACGGAACGGTTCATCTTTCGCATCGCTGCGATTAAACTCATCCTCGAAAACCCCGGGCAGTACGGCTATGCCGTTGAGCCCGATAGAATCTACAAGCCGGTCCAGGCGGATGCCGTGCCCGTGAGCCTCAAAGCTCCCATCCACATCACGGAAGTGGCCATGGCCCTGGGCGTTGACTTCAAGGCGATCAAGAAACTCAACCCCCAGATCCTGGGCTATCACCTGCCGCCGGGCTCCTATACACTCCGGGTGCCCTCAGGCCTTGGCGTCAAGACGGCGGATGCGTTGAAGCAGGCCGGCCGGCCATCCAGAAAACCCTCGGAACCATCCGAGGAGATGTACTATGTGGTCCAGCCGGGAGACAGTCTCGGCCTGATTTCGAACAGAACCGGGGTTCCCGTGGATGTGCTCCGGAAAATCAACGGCATCGAGGGATCCCACATCATTCCAGGCCAGAAGCTCCGTCTAACGTCGTGAGCCAGGACTGCGGGGGTCCTGCCACTGCCCATTAATCGTCTCGAAATAGTATTGACGGTTCGCTCCCCCTCACCCCAACCCTCTCCCCCAACCATGGGGGATAGGGCAGGGTGAGGGGGCCAGGGGATGTCTGGACGAATAGGTGATCCTCGATATGCCCGATCAGCAAAAACAACCCCTTGACAGGTTCTTGTTCCGAGACCTCCACCCCGGGGTTTGCCTGGGCACGGCGAGCGACAGGTATGAAGGGTGGATCGGCCAGATCTACTCCAAGGACAAGTACCTGGACAAGATCTCCAAAAGACCCAAAGCGGTCGCGGGCCAATCTCTTACAGAAGGCGTGCTGCCTGTGGAAAGCGTGGAGGAGTATTTCCGACACTTTTCAATCCTTGAACTGGATTTCACGTTTTACGCCCTTCTCCTCGACAAAGACCTGAAGCCGACCCAGAACTATCATGTCCTCGAAACCTACCGAAGGTACATATCCGACAGGGACCGGGTCATCCTCAAGGTCCCCCAGGTGATTTTTGCGCAGAAACTCTGGAAGGGGGGCCAATTCAGCCCGAATCCCGATTACCTCAACCCTGACCTTTTCACCCGCCGCTTCTATGAGCCTGCCAATAAAGTCCTCGGCAACGCGATCCACGGGTTCGTGTTCGAGCAGGAATACCAGGTCAAGAAAGACCGAACGCCTCCCGAGCCGTACGCGGAAGGCCTTGACCGATTTTTCGCGCAGATTCCGAGGGAGGAGAGATACCACGTGGAGGTGAGGACCGAATCCCTTCTCACAGCGCCCTATTTCCGTGTCCTCGAGAAGCACGGCCTCGGCCAGGTCCTTTCCCACTGGACATGGCTGCCTCCACTCCGGAAGCAGTTCCAGATAGGGGCCGGAAAGTTTCTGAACGGAGGGAAACAATGCGTCATCCGACTGATGACGCCCCTCCGCATGAGGTACGAAGAGGCGTACGTCAAGGCCCATCCTTTTGACAAGCTTGTGGAAGGGATGATGAGTCCCGGCATGGTTGAGGAAACAGCGGGTATCATGATCTCCGCCGTTGACCAGGGAACTCAGGCGAACGTGATCATCAACAACCGTGCCGGGGGGAACGCTCCGCTCATCGCCCAAAAAGTGGCCCAGAAATTCTCAGAGATCCTCTCTTCTTCAAGGGTCTCATAAACGCCTTCAGCCGAAGCCGAAGAGAAGCTATCCCGCCTGCGGACGGATATGGTTCTCGGGCGGTTCAAGGGCATTTGGCGGTTTGACCGCTTCGTGCTGTGACCACGGGTTGTTGTCCCAGGGCTCCGGGTTTAGGGTTGGCACCGGCAAGAGAAGGGAGATCAGCGAGCCCGAGGCCAGGAGAGGCGGTGAGCAGCCCACAATGCTCCGAACCCGGGGATACCCAGGGAAACGAAAGCCCAGCCCCAGACGGCGTAACCCTGAGGCCCGGTATTCGTCCAGTCCAGGATAGCCCCGAAAACAACAGGCGACACGGCGCCGGCGCCAAACCCGAGCATGGACCTCACGCCGAAGGCAGATCCAAGGTAGGATGGGGTGACAACTTCGGTGAGGGCGGCTGAGAGCACGGGGGAATCCCCTATGGCTGTGAACCCGTAAAGATACCCCAGGGCCATCACGAACCAGAAGGGCCAGGCCGAGGACCAGCCGAAGACCATGGAACAGAGGGCGCTCACGCCTGCAAGCACCATGATGACGATCCTCCGCCCCAGCCGGTCGGACAGCGACCCCATGGACAGAGAGGCCACGATGCCTGCCACGTGAAAGGTCGCGACAATGTAAGCGCCCAGCCCTGCCGCATCAAGGCCCCCCTCACCCCTCTGAACCAGGCAGGCCGTGAGGAAGGCGGGTGTCCAGGCCCACATCCCCATCAGCTCCCAGCAGTGGCACGTGTAAGCGGAGATGAGGTACACGGCCGGTTTATTGGAAAGCACTTCCTTCCTGAAACTCTGCTCTTTCTGGCGGGGAGTGATCGGATCCGCGGTATGGATAAGCGTAACCCATGAAAAGACGGCTCCCAGGATAGTGGCAAGGCAGGTGACCAGGAAGGAGAGTCTGTAACCTCCCAGGGGCAGACTGATTCCGCTCAGGAAAAGGGAGAGGACATATCCCACGGAAGAGCTCGCAATGTAGAACCCGGTGGCCATCCCCCTGCGATGGACCGGATACCGGTCGGCAAGAACCATCAGCCCTGTGGTGTAGCTTCCTCCCATGAAGAGGGCCACCAGGGTGTAGAGAACGAGGGCCGAGAGGTAGCTTCTGGCATAAAGGGCGAAGGCTGCCGTGAACAAAGCGCCGGTGAACATGGCGGCAAGGTAAAGGCGCCTTGCTCCCAACCTGTCCGCAAGGGTGGAGACGAAGAGAAGGGAAACGCCGTACCCGATGTGAAACCCGCTCGAGACAGCACCCGCCTGGGCTGCGGACATGCTCCATTCCTTCTGGAGGACAGGGAGGGCCGCCGCGTAGGTCATACTCACAATCTGACTGAACGCTCTCGCCGAACAAAGCCCTGTGAGCCACCAGTCGATTTTCATCCTTGCCACCAGGGAACTGCCTTCCCCTCACCCCACCCTTACCCTCGCCCCGGGAAACGCATCCTCCCGCCTCAGGGGCGAAGAATGGCGTAAGTCGCGGGAACAAACGAGGCTGCTACAAAGCCGCTCCGGAGCCCGTACCTAACCTACCGGGAAAAGCCAGGCCTTGAAGCGATCGTCCTTTCCCGACACGATGTTGTTCATCGCCTCGGAGAGCTTTTTCGTCACCGGCCCGGGCACCTTCTCCAGCACCCTCTCCTCGACCTGGCGCACCGCCAGAACCTTGATCGGCGTGCCCGAGAAAAAGACCTCCTCGGAAGCGAACAAAAGCTCTGGCCGGAGCCTTCCCTCCAGGGTTTCGATACCCATGACCTTGGCGACTTCGAGGACGGATTTCCTCGATATGCTCTTCAGCACGGTCCCGATAGAGGGCGTCATCAGCCGGCCGTCTTTGACGAGGAAAACGGATTCCGTCCCTCCCTCGGCGATGAAGCCCTGGGTGTCGAGCATGATCGCCTCTTCAAAACCGCGCTTCCTCGCGTCCTCTTTGGCCATGATGCCGTTGAGGTAATTGGCCGCGGCTTTCGCCTCCACGGGGACGGTTTCCGGGTCGAGCTTCCGCCATCTGGACACGCATGCCGTCGTCCCCTTGTCGAAGGGAAAAGCCATGCCTTTCAAATCCTGTCCCGGGTCCACGGCAAAGATCGATGCATCCAGTTTCTCCCGGGGCGGAAAGATGCTGAAGGCGACCTGGGAATAGAAACAGATGATCTTGATAAACCCTTCTTTGACTCCGTTCCGCCTGACTGTCTCCAAGACTGCCCGGTGGAAGCTATCCCGGGACATGGGCAACTCCATGCCCAAAAGGAGGGCGCTCGTAAAGAGCCGCTCCACGTGCTCGTCAAGGCGAAAGACCGCCGGCCCCCGGAGGGTGTTGTGAAAGCTCAAGACTTCGAAAATAGCGGAGCCCCGGCCGACGCTGTGAGACATGAGGTGGACCTTTGCTTCGCTCCAAGGAACGAAATCACCCCTGAGATACACCATCCGATCTTCGAGCATAATGAAAGACCTCCTTTCGCACTGCCCTAAGCCTGCGTAGTGACAGCCAAATCGCCGCTGCCCCTGGCCTGGATGTCCGGAAGCAACTCTCTGCTCCGGGGGCAAATATAGGCCACGGAGGGTTCTTCCGTCAAGCAAGAGACGGCCGGTGGGATAAATAAACCGCTCCATATTTTCCTTGAAAACAAACGCATACGTGTGCTATGTAACCAACACATTCGATACAGAAGATCGTCTTTGTTTTCAAGCCAAGTTACCGCGTCGCTGCAATCGTGCAGCAGAGTCCTTTCAAGAACCTTTTTGCGAACCAGGCGGCTCTCCAGTTCGACCGCACGAGAGCCACGTTAGAGGGATTCCCTGACAACAACAATCGGCAACATGAAACCCAGAAAGGAGGATAAGGGATGATGAAAGTGAAATGCGTTGCGTTGGTCATGGTTCTCGCGTTCCTTTTCACGGGAGGGGCTGTTTTTGCGGGCACCCTTGATGAGGTCAAAGCAAGGGGTGTGCTGACCGCGGGTGTGAACGGCCAGGTCTTTGGCTTCAGCATGCCCGACGAAAAAGGGGTTTGGAAAGGCCTTGACGTGGACACAGCCAAAGCCATTGCGGCTGCTGTCTTCGGAGATGCCGGCAAAGTCAAATTCGTTGCCCTCACGGCCGTGCAACGACTTCCTGCCCTCCAGTCCAAAGAGATCGACGTTCTGTGCCGAAACACCACGGTGACCCTGACCCGGGAGACGACGAATGGCCTTAATTTTGCCCATGTGAATTATTACGACGGCCAGGGATTCATGGTCCACAAGAAGCTGGGGGTCAAGAGTGCAAAGCAGCTCGGCGGCGCCACCGTCTGCGTCCTTCCCGGAACCACCACGGAGATGAATGCAGCCGACTATTTCCGGAAGAACGGGATGGCCTGGAAACCCGTGGTGATCGAACAGAACGTGGAGCTGAACAAGGCCTTTTTCGGCGGCCGTTGCGACTCCCTCACATCGGATGCGTCCCAGTTGGCGGCCCACCGCTCCGTTGCTCCAAACCCGGATGAATACATCATCCTTCCTGAAATCATTTCCAAAGAACCCCTCGCTCCTGTGGTGCGCCACGGTGATGATCAATGGTATGACATCGTTAACTGGGCGGTCATGGCCATGATCGAGGCGGAGGAATCAGGCATCACCTCGCAGAACGTGGACGACATGCTCAAAAGCACTGACCCCAATATCCAGCGGTTGCTCGGCGTAACACCGGGCATGGGCAAGGCCCTCGGCCTTGACGAAAAGTGGGCCTACAACATCATCAAACAGGTGGGGAACTACGGCGAAGTGTTCGAGCGCAACGTCGGCAAGAACACCCCCCTGAAACTGGATCGCGGGTTGAACGAGCTCTGGACAAAAGGCGGGCTGATGTACGCCGCTCCCGTCCGCTAGAACCATCCACGGTGCCCCGCCAAGGGGCACCTTTATCTAGCGATTACCGATGCTGTTTTGCCTTTGACATTCAAATCCGTCCCCTTCCCCCGCATTGCCGAAGATCTCCTGTAGGACGGGAGGATACGGGGGTCAGGGGATGGCACAAACCCGAATGCCTTTGTTCTGCTCGCTCTTGATTTCCTGGATGGGCCGTGGAAGCCGGAGCCAGGGCGCTCCGTTCCAGGACAGAGGGCGTGGACCGTACCGTGGGTAGGAAGAATGCCAGGACCTAAGGACAGTTCTTTTGCGGAAAAAGTCCCTTTCTGGCTCGACCCCAAGAAAAGGGCCATCCTTTTCCAGGTCATCTCCATCGGAGTCGTGGGGTTGATCGTATACTATCTCATGTCCAATACGGTCCACAATCTTCAGAAACAGTCCATTGCCACAGGGTTCGGTTTTCTCAAGAAAGAGGCTGCCTTTGAGATCGGCGAATCCGTGATCCCCTACTCCGCGGCCAACACTTACGCCCGGGCTCTGCTGGTGGGCGCCCTGAACACCATCAAAGTCTCTTTCGTGGGCATCGTCATCACCCTCCTACTGGGGACGGTCATCGGCGTGGCCAGGCTTTCGAGCAACTGGCTCGTGGCGAGGTTATCTGCGATCTATATCGAGGTCATGCAAGACCTCCCCGTTCTTCTCCAACTCGTGTTCTGGTACGCCATTTTTTATGAGAGCTTGCCCTCACCCAGGGAGGCTCTCTACCCAGGTGCCGGCATCTATCTGTGCAATCGCGGCGTCGCCTTCACGATCCCTGAAGCCCATCCGGCCCATCTTTACATGTTCCTTGCCTTTCTGGCAGGGTGCGTGGCGACCCATTTCATTCGTCAATGGGCGAAAAAAAGGCAGGAGAAAACAGGCCTGTATTTCCCCGTTTTTCGCGTCTCCCTGGCTCTGATCTTGGGGCTCCCTCTCGCGGTCTGGCTCATCGCGGGCGCCCCCATGAAAATGAATGTGCCCAAGCTCGTGGGGTTCAATTTCGAGGGAGGGCTTACGGTAAGCCCTGAATTCATGGCCCTTTTGATCGGCCTCGTCCTCTACACCTCGGCCTTTGTGGCGGAGGTCGTCCGTGCAGGCATCCAAGCCGTCAGCAAAGGGCAGAGAGAGGCGGCCATGTCCATCGGCCTCAGGCCGACCCTGGTCCTCAACCTGGTCATCTTGCCCCAGGCTTTGAGGGTGATTGTTCCGCCTCTGACGAGCCAGATGCTCAACCTGACCAAAAACAGCTCCCTCGCTGTGGCCATAGGATATCCTGACTTTGTTTCCGTCGCCAACACGACGATCAACCAGACAGGCCAGTCCATCGAAGGCGTGGCCCTTATCATGGCTGTGTACCTCGTTTTCAGCCTCTCCACATCCGCTTTCATGAACTGGTACAACAAACGCGTCGCCCTGGTGGAGAGATGAATGTGACAGGCTCACGGTTCACGGTGCAAGCCACACGGCGGATGACGAATCGAAGGGGAATTGGATTTTTTTCGAACCGCAGATTCAAGGTCTAATACGAGTGCATTAAGTCCTTTGTCCTCAAGGCCCCCTCACCCCGCCCTCTCCCCCAATCCTGGGAGGGTGAGGGGGAGAACTGAAATGTCAAAAGAATAAATACGCTTGTATCAGTACACGGAAAAAGGCCGCTTTCAATCGGCCCGACAAAAGCGGCGCCTGAGAAAAAGTATGGCGAAAGCGATCTCAACAAGCTTTGAGGCGGATGATGTGAAGCCCCCAGTGGCGACCGTCGGCGTCATCGGCTGGGTGAGAACAAACCTTTTCAGCAGCCTTCTCAACTCGGTTCTGACCATCCTGACCCTCCTTTTGCTCTGGAAAGCCGTCCCTCCCCTCTTCCGATGGGCTATTCTTGACAGCTCGTGGGTCACGAGCAGCCAGGCCTGCCGGGAGGCTGCCGGCGCCTGCTGGTCGATCGTCACGTCAAACCTGCGTTTCATCCTCTTCGGGTTCTATCCCCAGGAACTGCAATGGCGTCCCCTTGTGGCGATGCTCATCCTCTTCGGCCTCCTCTTCTACAGCAGAGACAGGAATCACTGGAAGAAGCCCCTCGGCTATGCCTGGATCATCGGCCTTTTCACCATGGGCCTTCTGATGAAGGGCGGGATTCTCGGCTTGGTTCCGGTGGAGAGCACCCAGTGGTGCGGTTTGCCTCTCACCCTGCTCCTGGCTGTCTTCGGCCTCACCGCCGCCTATCCCCTGGGAGTCATCCTGGCCCTCGGCCGGCGGTCAAAAATGCCTGCCGTCAAAACCATGTCCATCCTCTACATCGAACTCATCCGCGGCGTCCCCCTGATAAGCCTCCTCTTCATGTCCTCCATCATTTTCCCCCTGTTCCTGCCCGAAGGAGTGACGTTCAACAAGATCCTGCGGGCCCAGGTCGCCATCATCCTTTTTACCGCTGCATACATCGCGGAGGTGGTGAGAGGAGGGTTGCAGGGGATTTCGCGGGGACAGTACGAAGCAGCCGAATCGTTGGGGCTGAACTACTACCTCACCATGAGACTGGTCATTCTCCCCCAGGCCCTCAAGATCGTGATTCCCCCCTCCGTGAGCATTCTTATCTCCGCATTCAAGGACACGTCCCTGGTGGTGATCATAGCGCTGTTTGATATACTCCGAACCACCCAGACCGTGCTTTCCAACCCGGAATGGATGGGATTCAGCCGCGAAGCCTATATTTTCATCGGCATCCTTTACTTTTTGGGCTGCTTTTCCATGTCCAATTACAGCCGGAAGCTGGAAAAGGAGCTCTCTGCGGGGCGATAATGAAGCAAGAACGGAAAGCTGGAGTAATGGAGTATTGGAGTAATGGAGTGTTGGAGTAATGGAGTGTTGGAGTGATGGGGTTTGGGGCTGATTGATTTTACCATCACTCCAGTACTCCATCACTCCATCGCTCCTTTCTCCGCTTGGGAGGTCAGTATGAACACGGAAGAAGCGACAAACACGGCGATCGAAGCATCGCAGAACATGATTGAATTCATGGACGTGCACAAGTGGTTCGGCGAATTTCATGTTCTCCGGGGGATTGATCTCTCCGTCGCCAAGCAGGAGAGGATCGTCATCTGCGGCCCTTCGGGGTCCGGGAAATCGACGCTCATTCGCTGCATCAACCGGCTGGAGGAGCATCAACGGGGCCGCATCGTCGTGGACGGGATCGAGCTGACCGACAACATCAAGAACATCGAAAAAATCCGCGCGGAAGTGGGCATGGTTTTCCAGCACTTCAACCTGTTTCCCCACCTCAACATCGTAGACAACCTGAGCCTGGGCCCCATCTGGGTGCGCAAGGTCCCCAAGAAGGAAGCGGAGGAAACGGCCATGTATTACCTGGAAAAGGTGCACATCGCCGAGCAGGCCCGGAAGTATCCGGGCCAGCTCTCCGGGGGCCAGCAGCAGCGTGTCGCCATCGCCCGGAGCCTCTGCATGAACCCGAAGGTGATGCTCTTTGACGAGCCCACCTCTGCCCTTGACCCTGAGATGATCAAGGAAGTGCTGGACGTGATGATCGAGCTGGCCCAGGAAGGGATGACCATGATCGTGGTCACCCACGAGATGGGTTTTGCCAAGAGCGTGGCCCACAGGGTCCTGTTCATGGACTTCGGAAAAGTCGTTGAAGGGAACACCCCACAGGAGTTCTTCGCCAATCCTCAGCATGAACGGACGAAGCTGTTTCTGAGCCAGATTCTCCATTAGCAGGGTGTAGAGCTGGTGTTCTTCGGCTATTGGGCTTTCGGCGGTTTCTCTTTTTTCGAAGAGGCCCTCTTCTTCTGAGGGATGCCGAGCAATGATTTTGCCAGGTTCACCTTCTTCTGCAACTCCGTTTCCCTGTAGATCATGATCCGCTGCGCCTGAGGGGAGCCGGCGCCGTGCATCGACTCGACGAGGGCCGTCCCTCCTGTCATGGCCTCGATCAAGCGGGCAATCTTGATCCGCTCCTCCGGCGGAATTCCCGCCACTCCCGAGAAATACTTCTTGACCAGGTGCCCCACATCTTCGCTCTCGAGATCGTACTGGCTGGGGAGGGTGGCGATGAAGCCGCCGGCCAGGTCCAGGGCCAGCCGGGCGACCTCGAAATGAAACCGGGTCACATTCTGCTTGCACACATTGGCCAGCATCGTGTCCACCATGAAGGCCCCGGACGGCGTAGGCCAGCCCTCCGCTGAGCAGGCGATGGAGGAACTGTAAAGGGTTTCGCTCAGGTGGCTCATTTCCGTGATCTTGTCCCGCACATGGGCTCCCTTGGCTGTTCCCTGCACTTCCGTGAGATAGGACACGGCACCGATCAGAACATCCATCAGCCCGGTCTTGCACGCCCCGTAGTTCGCGCGGTGATGGGCGGCGAACCGGTAGACGAGGGTGCCTGTCATCTCCACTTCGCCGTCCATAAAGATCCTCTCCTTGGGCACAAAGACATCCTCGAAGGCGATCACAGCCTCGCCTCCCACGGATCCGAAAGAGGGTTTCCCCACGTCGATCCTCTCTTTCTTGTCCCGCCGGTCGTCGCTCGCCTGCCGGCCGAAGATCATGGTGACCCCCGGAGCATCCACAGGGACCGCGCAGACGACGGCGTAGTCCTTGGATTTCTCATCCATAGCCGTGGTGGGCATGACCAGGATTTCATGGGAGTTGACCCCGCCGGTCATGTGCAGCTTGGCCCCCCGGATCACGACGCCGCCATCCCGCCGTTCGACCACATGAACGTACTGGTCTGGGTCGGCCTGTTCTGCAGGCCCTTTGGACCGGTCGCCCTTGGGGTCTGTCATGGCGCCCACGACCATCAGGTTTTCGTCCTGGATATGGACCAGCCACTTCTTGAACTTTTCAAAATAGCCGGTCCCGTACTTCTCATCAATCTTGTAGGCCACGGAGTAGACCGCATTGATCCCGTCGAACCCGACGCATCTCTGGAAACAGGTGCCCGTCTTCTGCCCGAGCAGCCGAAGGAGCTTGACTTTCTTGATCAGGTCTTCCACGTTCTGGTGCACGTGGGTGAAGCGGCTGATGGTGTGCCCCGTCAGATGGGAGGTGGCTGTGGCCAGGTCCCGGTGTTCCTTCCTGCTGGCCAGGGCATAGGTCATGGCCGCGGCGCGGACATGGGGAGCGGTGGCCGGATGGCGGGTCACGTCCTCGATCCGCTTGCCCTTGTAATAGATCCTCGGGTGCAACTTCCTGAGGCTTTCGATGTACTCTGCCCCGTTCCTGAGTTTCATGATGCATCCGCTCCTTCATTCATCCTTTGTTTTTCTGGCTGTGTGATTGATCTTTTTCTCTCAGTGTTCTACGCAGAAATTTTCCTGTCAAGGTTTTTGGGATTTCGGAGACGATTTCAACCTGGCGGGGGTACTTGTAAGCGGCCATCCGCTCCTTGCAGAAGGCGATGATGTCTTCCGGGGTCACGGTCCCCTCCATCCCGTCTTTGAGGGCGACAAAGGCTTTCACAGTTTCCCCCCGGTATGGGTCCGGCACGCCGACGACGGCCGTCTCCTTTACGCCGGGATGCTGGTAGATGACGTCTTCCACGTCTCTCGGCCAAACCTTGTACCCTGACGCGACGATCATGTCTTTCTTGCGATCCACGAGATAGAACCACCCCTCATCGTCCATCTTTCCCACGTCGCCAGTGAAAAGCCAGCCGTTTCTTATGGCGTGACGGGTCTCTTCAGGCTTCTGCCAGTATCCGGGAATGACGATGGGCCCTGAGTCCACGATTTCCCCGACTTCACCGGCCGGCAGCTCCTGCGTTCCCTCCTCCAGGTCCATGATCTTCATCACACAGTTCGGCACCGGCACGCCGACGGAAAGGGCCCCGCTCTCCTTGTCAACGGGCGCCCTTTTTTTCCACGGCGTGATATGGGAGGGGGAGTTGGTCTCCGTCATCCCATACACATTGTAAAGATAGAGCCCCGTCAGTTTTTCGAACTGGTTCACGATCGCTTCCGACACAGGGGCTCCCCCGCTGTAAGCCTTGGTGAAGCCGGAAAGGTTCCTTTTCTGGATGTCCGGATGGTTCATCAGGGCGATGTAGACCGTGATGGAAGCCACGGTGACGGTGACCTTCCACCGCTCGATCAGCCTCAGGGCTTCTCCGGGATCGAAGCGGTAGAAAAGGACGACCGGAATGCCGGCTAGCGCTGCCACCGCCAGGTGCGCCACCTCGCCGGTGACGTGGAAAAGGGGAGCCACCCCGAGGACGACGTCCCTTTCCTCGATCTTCTGCATCGCCCGATAGACCCGCGCGTTGAAGGCGATGTTCCCGTGGGTATTCATCGCCCCTTTGGGAGGCCCGGTGGTCCCCGAGGTGTAGGTGAGGTAGGCAACGTCCTCCGGCCCAAGGCTCGGGATCTCGACGCCCCCTTTCCGGTAAGTCTCAAACAGGTCGAGCATATCCAGGGTGCCGGGGATGCGTTCCTTCTTCATGCCCCCCAGCATACTCGACGGCTCCGCTCCTTTCGGAAGAAAGTCAAGAGCGGATGAGGTGATCACCTTCTCCACAGCGGTCTCTTTCAGAAAGGCGAGATCCAGGCCCCGCGCCACCTCCTCCAGGGTCACGAAGATTTTTGCCCCCGAATCCTGACAAAAATAGGTGAGCTCTTTTTCCTTGTACATGGGGTTCAGGGGGACCACGATGGCCCCCAGCTTCCACGCGGCGTAGGTGGCGATCAGGAACTGGGGAACGTTCTGGAGCACGATGATCAGGCGGTCGCCTTTTCTGACCCCCAGGTCACGGAGAGCGGCGCCGAGGCTGTCGGCATACCGGGCGATATCGCCGTAGGACAGGGCGTGATCAAAGTAGAACACGGCAGCGGCCTCAGGCTTGTGCGTCGCGGACTCGAAAAAATCTCCCATGGCCGTGTCACGGGTGATTTCCAGATCGTGGGGTACCCATGCCGGGTAATGCTTCAGCCAGGGCCGTTTTTCATACACCGATGCCATGGAGCCTCCTTTCACGGGTATCGGCAAAAGCCACTCTCTCGGGATCCCTGCGCAGAAGAAGGAAGGCGCAGACCATGGGGCTTACCAGATGGTCCAGCCTCCGTCGATGTAGATCGTCTGGCCAGTGATGAAGTCTGAGGCCGGAGAGGCGAGGAATATCACGATGCCCTCAAGCTCGGGAGGATAGCCCCACCGACCCATGGGCGTTCGCTCGTTGATGAAGTTGAACCGCTCCGGGTCATTGCGAAGCTGAGCCACCAGTTCTGTTTCAAAATAGGTGGGACCGATCGCGTTGACGCGCACCCCCTTCTTGGCCCACTCCAGGGCCATGATCTTGGTCATCTGGTCCACGCCGCCTTTGGCCGACGCGTAGGCGAGCTGGTTGGGCAAACCGACCGCACCCAGGATGGAACTCATATTGATCACCTTCCCGTAACCCCGCTCGATCATCTGGGGCACCACGGCCTGGGCGACCAGGAAGTATCCCTTGAGATTCGTGTTGATGACGAGATCCCACTTGTCCTCCGGATACTCCAGCACAGGGACCCTGTGGTTCACTCCCGCATTGTTGACCAGGATGTCCACCTTCCCGAACGCATCCAGGATCTGTTCGACCCCGGCTCTCAC
>JAGUZM010000334.1 GCA_020060805.1 Deltaproteobacteria bacterium
ATTGTGAAACAATCACAAGACCAGGTGGAAGGATTTTTGAGAGAGGGAGATCACTTTCGGGTTTCCATCCGAAAGGGTGAAACAAAAAACGAGCCGAGGTAAAGAAAATGGGAGTGTGGGCTAATTCGTTTTGGGTGCGATCGTTTATGGTGCTCCTGCTGGCTGTGGCCTTCAGCTTAAGCCCCAGCTTTTCCGGGGCTGTGGCTCCGGAAAAAAAGCCGGCCCCAGGGGACGAGTACGGTAAGAGCCACAACAAGAACGTCACGGCAGACCATTCCAAGTTTGAAGCTCTCAAGCAGGAGTTCAAGAACGGTCCGGAGGTGACCAAGGCCTGCCTGAGCTGTCACACCGAAGCGGGCGAGCAATTTCAGAAAACCCTTCACTGGCGCTGGATATGCCCCGCGGACACGGAAGGGAAACTGGGGAAGGCGGGCATGGTGGTGAACAACTACTGCGTCTCCATCCTTTCCAATGAGCCCCGTTGCACATCCTGTCATGCCGGCTACGGCTGGAAGGATAAAACCTTTGATTTGTCGGCTCAGGAAAAGATCGACTGCCTCGTCTGTCACGAACAGACCGGAACCTACGAGAAGTTCCCCACAGCTGCGGGGAATCCGGTGTCCGAGCCTACTCTGTTCCCCCTCGCGGGGAAGACCTTCCAGCCGCCGGAGTGGAACAAGGTGGCCCAGAGCGTGGGCCGCCCGACGCGGCAGAACTGCGGTGTCTGCCATTTCTTCGGAGGCGGTGGAGAGGGTGTGAAGCACGGAGACCTGGATTCTTCCATGTTCAAACCCAATCGGGCCCTGGATGTGCACATGGCCGTGGAGGGAGAAAACTTCAACTGCACCCGCTGCCACACGACGGAAAAGCACGCCGTCTCCGGAAGATGCTACAAGGTGCCTGCAACGGATGACAAGCGGACGCTCCTGCAGTCCGACATCATCAAGCGGATCACCTGCATCTCATGCCACAGCGAAAAACCCCACAAGCCCGGAGTCAAAGCGAACGATCACACCGACAAGGTGGCCTGCCAGACCTGCCACATTCCCGAGTTCGCCAGGGTGAATTCCACCAAGATGATGTGGGATTGGTCGAAAGCTGGCCGGATGAACGACCAGGGAAAACCGGCAAAGAAAATGAAGGACGGCCGGCCCGAGTACGACGGCATGAAGGGTGAGTTCCGGTGGGAAAAGAATGTGAAGCCCCAGTATTACTGGTACAACGGGGTCGTGAAGAACGTCCTCCTGACGGACAAGATCGACCCGGGGCAAGTGGTGAGGCTCAACTACCCGGAAGGAAGCTACAGCGATCCCAATGCCCGGATCTATCCATTCAAGGTCCATGAAGGCAAGCAGCCTTACGACAAGGTGCACAAGACCCTGGTTGTTCCCAAGCTTTTCGGACCAAAGGGAACCGGGTCTTACTGGACCGAATACGACTGGAAGACCGCCATCACGAAGGGAATGGAGTATGCGGGTCTTCCTTTCAGCGGAGACTTCGATTTTGCCCAGACCGAGTACATGTTCCAGACCACGCACATGGTCGCTCCGAAGGAGAAGTCTCTTACCTGCACGGAATGTCACAGCGCGAACGGACGCCTCGCCAACCTGGCCGGTTTTTACATGCCGGGCCGGGATGGAAACAGGGCCCTCAATGTCATCGGCTGGCTCAGCGTCGTTATAGCCGTCATCGCCGTGCTCGGCCATGGGGCGGGACGTCTTGTGAGCGGCAAGAAGAGGAGGATTAAAGCAGATGAGCAACGTGATGACGAATGAAGAATGCGCCTTTGAAAGGATTTATCTCTACACCCGGTTCGAGCGCTTCTGGCACTGGGTTCAGGGAGCTATCGTCGTTTTCCTCGGCCTGACCGGGTACGAGATCCACACGGGTTACGGGTTTTTCGGGTTCCAGAGGGCCGTGGAATGGCACAACGCTATGGGGATCACATGGCTGGTGCTGTACGCTTTCATCGTTTTCTGGCACCTGACCACCGGCCAGTGGAAGTACTACATCCCGACAACCAAGATGCTCGCAAGGGTTATCCTCTACTACATGATCGGCATCTTCAGGGGAGAGCCGCACCCCGTACCCAAAAGCGAGCGGGTCAAACACAACCCCTTGCAAAGGCTGACGTACCTTGCCATTTCGGTTTTTCTCATTCCATTCCAGATGATCACGGGGCTCCTCTACTACACGTACAATTCGTGGCCCCAGATGGGGATCACGAAAATGGCCCTCTCAACCCTCGCGTTCCTGCACATGGCGGGCGCTTTTGCCCTCCTCGTGTTCCTGGTGGTCCATATCTACATGACCACCACCGGCCATTCCCTCACAGCCCATTTCAAGGCCATGTGCACGGGCTGGGAAGAGGTGCCGGTGCAAGAAAAGAGCGTATAGAGGAGCGTTCCGCTCCGCGGAACTTGAGGATCGTCTTGCCGAAGCAAGACTTGAGGAGCCCTCCACTTTGTTCCGTTCGAGGAGCGCTCGGCTTCGCCTCGCTAGAGGCAAAAGCAAAAGCATAGAAGCAGGTTGATCAATCGTGAGCTGTCATATCTCGGTTCAGCCCTCTCATTTCTTTCATTCTCAAGGCTGAATTGGGAGCACTTCGCTCGAGGCAAGTGCTCTTGTTTTTTACCCTCAAGGGCTGCTTGCAGCCCGCTCGTCGAGCACCAGGGAACCTGGTGCGCTCCTCAAACGAAGTGCTCCTCAAGCTGCGCTTTGCGCAGCGCTCCTCAAGGCGCTTCAGCGCCGCTCTGCATGCCTGTGAGCCGCCTCCCACCGCTTGTCCAGGTAGTAGAGGATCGGGACGGTCATCCTCGATAAAAGGAGGGAGGCCACCTCGCCCGCCATCAGCGATATGGCAAGGCCCTGGAATATGGGGTCAAAAAGGATGACCCCGGCAGCCACCACGACCGCCGCGGCGGTGAGCATCATGGGCCTGAACCGGACCGCCCCTGCGTCCACCACAGCCTCCTTGAGGGGCATCCCCTGCTTGAGCCTCAGCTCGACGAAGTCAACAAGGATGATGGAGTTTCGCACGACGATACCCGCGCCCGCGATAAACCCGATCATGGAGGTGGCTGTAAAGAAGGCGTTCATCAGGCCGTGGGCAGGTAAAATCCCCACGAGCGAAAAGGGAATGGCGGCCATGATGACGAGAGGCGTGCTCAGGGACTGGAACCAGCCTACCACCAGGATGAAAATCAGGATCAGGACGACGCCGAAGGCTATTCCCAGGTCGCGGAAGACTTCATAGGTGATGTGCCATTCCCCGTCCCACTTCATCGCAAAGCGCTTGTCGCTCTCCGGGACGCGGGCCGTGTACTGGGCGATGCTGTATCCTTCCGGAAGGGAGATAGCGCTGATCTTATTTCGCATCTCCAGGATGGCGTACACCGGGCTTTCTTTGACGCCTG
>JAGUZM010000216.1 GCA_020060805.1 Deltaproteobacteria bacterium
AAACGGCATGGCCGTGAGTGTGGGGAGGTTGCGGCCGTGCAAGGTCCTTGATTACCGTTTCGTCGGGTTGTCCCACAACACCGTCCGCGGGGCTGCAGGCGGCGCCATCCTCATGGCAGAGCTGCTCAAGGCAAAGGGATATCTGTAGTGAAAGACAAAAGAAAGTTATCGACGTGAGAAATGATTTCAGGGTTGCGGCAAAGGCAGATTCCCCCCCTTTTTCTAAAGGTGAGCAAGGAGGGATTTTCAAAGAGTGGCTCTTGGTGCCATGCCCACCAAAAGCCCTTTCAATACCGGGTATCGAGATCCGTAATCCGGGTACCCTCGTCATTCGTGGTGCGCCCAGCAGGATTCGAACCTGCGACCTACGGATTCGTAGTCCGTCACTCTATCCAACTGAGCTATGGGCGCATGGGGAAAAATAGCCTGTTTTGCCTCACCGGCTCGCACCTTAACACAGCACCGGGATTTCTTCCAAAAGAAAAATAAATCACCCTCTGCTGACACCTCGAAATCTCTGCTTTGAAGCAAGGTTAGGATTTGTGCGGGATCAGAAGGAAAAGGGGATTATTGATCGGAGACCAAGCTTCGGAACGACGAAAGCGCTTCAGGGGGACTGATTCTGTCTCAGGAATCCAGGGTTTCTTCGCTGGGTTTAGCGAGTTGCGTTCCGCAGGTGGGGCATTTTCCGTTATGCTCCTTCAACTCACCGCCGGATATGAGTTGTTTGCACCGGTTGCAACGTATCAGGGTGTGGGTAAGCACAGGGTCGAGTTCAGTATCAGACATTTTCACTTATCCTCAATTGCTTTATCATTCTATCATTTAAACGGGAAAAATCAACTTTCTGGACACGATGGCGGTAGAAACCGCTGGCGAAGGGCGGGGCCTCTATCGTGAGCCGGGCTGTGGAGGAAGTGTAAACAATTTCATGGATATTTCGCACCATTGAAGATATTCTCCTTCAAGCGTTTCTCTGAATGGTGAGGACAGAGGTCTTATGAAATCCAAGAAGCTGAAGACGGGGATCGTTGCGGCATTGGTTCTTGTTGTGATCCTGGTCGGGGTATACCTTTTCAGGGGCGGGGAGGGCAAAGCCACCAGCTACCGCCTTGCAAAGGTGGAGCAGGGCCCCATCCGGAGCGTGGTTTCTTCCACCGGGACCCTCAATGCGGTGATCACGGTCCAGGTGGGGTCGCAGATCTCAGGCCAGATCAAGGAGCTTGTCGCTGATTTCAACTCCGAAGTCCGGGCAGGCGACCTGATCGCCAGGATCAACCCTGAGATCTTTGAGGCCAGGGTCAAGCAGGCGGAGGCTGAACTCTCCGTGGCGAAAGCGAATGTGGTCATTCAGAGAGCCAATGTGGAAAAAGCGCGCACGGACCTCGATAATGCGACGGCAGCCCTGGCAGCGAGCAAGGCCCAGACCGAGAAGGCAAGGGTGGTGGTGGCGGATGCGAAACGCACCCTTGACCGCCGGCGGGAGCTTCAGAAGAAAGGGGCGATTTCGGAAAACGAAATGGATGCAGCCCAGGCGGGCTACGATCAAGCCTTTGCGCAGCTGAGGAGCGCGGAAGCGCAGGAGCAGGCTGAGGCATCCCTTGTCTCCTCCAGGGACGCAGCGTTGCGGATGGCCAAAGCCCAGGTCGACTATGCCCTCGAGCAGGTGAAACAGCGGGAGGCGGCCTTGATGCAGAGCCGCGTGGATCTTGAAAACACCTTCATCCGTTCGCCCGTGGATGGGACGGTCATCGAGAGGAACGTGGATGTGGGGCAGACCGTGGCAGCGAGCCTCCAGGCGCCCAAGCTTTTCGTCATCGCCCAGGATCTGAGGAAGATGCAGGTGGAGACCAACGTGGATGAGGCGGACATCGGCCGCATTCGGGTCGGCCAGCGGGCCACGTTTACGGTCGACGCCTTTCCGGGAAAAGAGTTTGGAGGCGAGGTCCGGCAGATCCGGAAGGCGCCCCAGACGGTTCAAAACGTCGTCACCTATACGGTGGTGGTATCGGCGGAAAACCCTGACCTGAGACTCCTCCCCGGGATGACGGCGAACGTTCAGCTCATCGTGGACGAGCGCACCCAGGCCCTCAAGATACCGAATGCCGCCCTTCGCTTCAGGCCGGCCGGCGAAGAGGGAGGGCCGAGTCCGACGGGAGGCGAGGTCCGAAGCGCAGGAAGCCCCGGTTTTGACGGCCCGGGGCAAGGGGCAGAAAGGCTGAAGCGCCTCACCGAGGCACTTCAGCTAGACCAGGAGCAGGAAAAACAGGTTGGCGCTATTTTCGAACAGGTGCGCGAACGGGTCGCCAAGTTGAGACAGCAGGGAGCGACGCCGGAAGAGATCCGGGCCGAAGCGCAGGCGATGAGAGAGAGGAACCGGCACGCCATCCTCGCCCTCCTGACTCCGGAGCAACGAGAAAAATACCAGCGCCTTTTTGAATCGCGGGTTGCCACACCTGTCACAAAGGGCCGTCTGTGGACCCTGAGCAAAGAGGGGAAACCCGTGCCCGCGGATGTCGCAACGGGTATCAATGATGGAAATTTCACGGAACTGGTCGGCGGCGACCTCAGGGCAGGGCAGGAAGTGATCGTTGGAACGAACCAGGTGGACAAGAAGGCGGCGAGCAAGGGGACAGGACGGTTCTTATTCTGATCAGCCGAGGAAAAGGCGATTTCCCGGGAGAGCGTGGCCGTGGGCGATTATCTGATAAAGACCGAAAACCTGAAAAAGGACTACCGCCTCGGCGTGCAGGTCGTGCATGCCCTGCAGGGGGTGTCTGTCGAAGTGGAGCGGGGCGAGTTTGTGGCTGTGATGGGGCCCTCCGGGTCTGGCAAGTCCACCTTCATGAACCTCCTCGGCTGTCTCGACACAGCCAATTCCGGCAAATACTACCTGGATCACGCGGACATTTCCACTTTATCGAGCGACGAACTGGCCAGGATCAGGAATTCGAAAATCGGGTTCGTGTTCCAGACCTTCAACCTTCTTGCGCGCACCACGGCCATGGAGAACGTCGAACTCCCCCTCAGGTACGGCCAAACGCCGCGGCGCCAGAGACGCCAAAGAGTGGAAGCCGTGCTTGAAGCCGTGGGTCTGGGCGAGCGCGCTCATCACCAGCCGTCGCAGCTGTCGGGGGGCCAGCAGCAGCGCGTGGCTATAGCCAGAGCCCTCGTCAATGACCCGGTTCTCATTCTTGCCGATGAGCCCACGGGGGCCCTGGACACGCAGACGGGCGCGGAAATCATGACGCTGTTCCAGGATCTCAACCGCCGGGGAATGACGATCGTCCTCGTGACGCACGAGCAGGAAATCGCCGGGTTTGCAAAACGTATTCTCCGCTTCCGCGACGGGAGACTCGTGGGCAGCGAGATGGTGGAAGGAAAAGGGTAAGAAGACGTGCTCACCTATCTGGATTCCCTTCGGGATGCGCTCCGGGCTCTGCGCGTGAACGTCATGCGGAGCGTCCTGACCACCCTGGGCATCATCATCGGCGTGGCCGCGGTGATCATCATGGTCTCCGTCGGCGCCGGGGCTGAGGCGAGGGTGGCCGAGCTGATCCACAGCCTGGGATCCAACCTGATCATCATCCTGCCGGGCACGACAACGGCCGGGGGAATCCGCCTCGGCAGCGGGACCCTGCCCACCATCACGGAAGATGATGCCTCTGCAATCCAGCGGGACGTGCCGGGGGTCCAGGTGACCGCCTCCTCCGTGAGAGGGGTGGGGCAGGTGGTGTACGGGAACCTGAACTGGTCCACCGTTGTCTTCGGGATCACGCCGGAATACCTCCAGGCGAGGGAATGGGAGCTTGCGGAAGGGAGGGACTTCACGGCAGACGAAGTGAAGGGTGCGGCCAAAGTGGTTCTCCTGGGGACCACGGTTGTGAAAAATCTCTTCCCCGACCAGAGTCCCATCGGCCAGGTCATTCGCATCAAAAGGGTTCCCTTTGAAGTCATCGGAGTGCTCAAGGCCAAAGGCCAGTCCATGGTAGGCCAGGACCAGGACGACACGATTTTCATACCCCTGTCCACGGCCCGCCAGAGGGTTTTGGGAGGACGGGCGCTCAGCGGCAGGCTGGTGGGATCGATCATCGTCAAGGTCCGGGAAGCAGGGTTGGTTTCAGGAGTGGAAAGCCAGGTGCGAGAGCTCCTCCGGCAGAGACATCGGCTGAGGCCCGGCCAGGAAGACGACTTTTTCATCAGGAATCTCTCTCAGGTCCTGGAGACGAGGGCCGAGTCCTCCCGGGCCATGTCCCTTCTCCTGGCGGCGGTCGCTTCTGTTTCGCTCATCGTCGGCGGCATCGGGATCATGAACATTATGCTCGTCTCCGTCACGGAGCGGACCAGGGAAATCGGGTTGCGAATGGCTGTCGGCGCTCGCAGGAAAGACATCCTGGCCCAGTTCCTGATCGAAGCGATCACCCTTTCCATGATCGGCGGGCTGATCGGAATAGGCCTGGGAGTCGGCGGGTCATTGACCGTTCACGTTGTCGCCGAATGGCCGATGATCATCGAAGCCGCCTCCATCGTCCTGGCTTTTGCCTTTTCAGCGGCCGTGGGCATTTTCTTCGGCTTTTACCCGGCAAGAAAAGCGTCACGCCTGGACCCGATCGAAGCGCTACGGTATGAGTAGGAAATAGCAGGAGACAGCCGCCTTCGCCGAGAGGCTACGGCGGGCCAGGGGAGGCAGGAGTCAGGAGCCAGGAGCCAGGAGGCAGGAGTCGGAATTGAGTTGCAAACAACAGACCACCGACAACCGACCACAGACGGCGGAAGATTGAATTGTAGATGCGCGCGGTGTTATTCCCGGTACCCATCGGGCACCGGAAGACCGTCCACATGAACGCGGCTCCGCTCATCCAGGGCGAAACGGCCGCGGGCGATCATCTCGATGGTGCGGGGAAAGATCTTCCAATCTCCCGTCTCTTTCAGGCGACGCTGGTGGTCCTCCGCCACGGTGGCCAGCCTTTCGTGATTCTCCAGGAGGGATTCGAGGGGTTCGGGGAGTTCAACCTTCAGAGGTTCAGAAACCATCAGGAGAGGCCCGGTGTCGACCCCCTCGTCGGTCCAAATCGTTGACGAGCGCAGGACCTGCTCTCCTGCTGAAATGGCGTCCAGAACCGCATGGTCGCCGACGTACTTCCTGCGGCCGTCAGGGGTCAGGACGGAGAGATCCGCGGGGTGCACGTTCACGCACCGGCCGATGGTGATGTAGCTCATGTAGCCGGCCAGGGCGATCACGTCCACATCAAAAGCCTTGACTACCCTCTCAGCGACCTTGTCGTAGGCTTTACGGCAGGAAAGGCCTTCCGGCGTTACGGCTGTTCGTTTGACCCCCCTGATTTTGTGAAAAGCCCTGATGTCGTGGCTGATGTAAGGAATCCCCCTTTCCAGGGCGATCTTCTCTCCCAGGCAGGCACCGTCCGACCTGTCGCTGAAGACGAAGACGACCTGGAACGGGGAATGTCCCTCTTTTGCTTTCAAATGCTTTTCCAGCTCGATGAGCTTCAAGATATTGGTGCCGGAGCCGGACATGAAGGCGGCAACCCGCATGGGCCGTCCCGCGCGCTTTGGATCGAAGAGGGGGGTAAGTGGCATTAACCTTTCCTGCTAGGCCATGAGGGCCTCGACGGGCTTCAGCCCATAGGGGCTGCCCTGCTCGATGGCCGTGAGAACACTCCCTCCGCCGGTGAAGTAATACGTGTCCGGGTCATCCATGCCGGACATGTAGATTCCCGGGCAGAGGTTCTTGAGCTCCTGAAGCGTGTCTCCCCCGCCGAAGAGTTTCATGGCAGAGCGATTCGAAGCGATCAACCGGTAGAGAGCCTGGGACCCTTCGAAGAAAGAGGGCATCAGCCCCATCACGGCGTTGATGAAAATCGTTTTCGCGGAAAGAACAGCCCCCTTGATCGCTTTTTCCTCGAGAGACCTGGGATCCACATCCAGAAGGTAATTGAGCTTCTTTCCCGTCTTGAAGTCATCCGTCTTCACGGTCCTGAACTTGCCCGTCGCCTTCTCGCCGGGCATTTCGGATTCCACCAGAAAGGGCATGGGAAGAATTTTCTTGGCCTTCCCGTCCATGTCGACGAGTTCCTTTGCCAGGGCCTTGTCCTCTTCCGTGACCCCGGCGATCTCCACACCGGTCTTGG
>JAGUZM010000391.1 GCA_020060805.1 Deltaproteobacteria bacterium
AAAGCCACGGCCCCATGCTTTTGCAGAAGGCCCATCCAGGCAACCCAACCGAAAGAGGCTATGCCAACCTGGTACAGCATTCCGGAAATGACCACCCCGTCCAGATGATCGATCATGGGTTTATCCCATAGGAATCCCTGAACAAAAAGGAAGGGGATAGAAAAAATCATGGGATAGAGAACCATGTGAAAAGGGTCGAAAGCATGGATCACCCTTTTCAAATACACCGTCCGGCATGCCCACATCAGCGTGCACACCAAGGTGATCACGTCGCCCACCCTGAAATCCTATGTCACCCCCTCCTTTTGAAGGAATACCAGGGCGACTCCGGAAAAGGCCATGACAATACCCAGGAGTTTCTTGGAAGTGATCGTATCTCCCTTGATGAAAAAGTGAGCCAGGATAAGAATGAGAAAAGGATCGATGTTGATGATAAGCGTAGCCCTTGAAGCATTGGTTCTACTGATACCGAGGTAGAGCAGGGACAACTGGATGGTGAAAAGAAGAGACATCACCACGAGGGTCCGGACTTGTTCCTTATCCACCCGAAGGGTCCGCCCCGTGCTCCTTGCCCAGAGCAAAATGGCCACAGAAGCCATGGTCAGGCGAAGCCCGGCCGCGGTAAACGGGCCGATGCCCAGAAGGCTCATTTTAATGGCTACTGCATTCGCGCCAAAAGCGGCACTCAGCACGGCGGCAACAAGACCTGCCAAGAAAGAGAACTGCTCGTTCAGGGGTTTCTGATTTTCCAAATTTTTTGAACACCCCACTCATGCAGAATGCTGCCGTCGTCGATTCCCGGCTCTCCCTTTTTCTGAAAGCAAGAAGAAGGGTTTCGGGGAGGAATCCCCTCACAAACCGAGTTCATCCGCTATCCCCTGCATTGCCTTGAGGGAGATTTCGGCGAATTCGTCGAGCCCCAGACCCAGAGCCTCGCATTCCATGATGATGTTGCGGTCAACGCCGGCTGCGAAAGCCTTCTCTTTCATCCTTTTCTTGACGGACTTGGCTTTGACACTCTTGATCTTCTTATCCGGATAGACCAGGGTTGTGGCGATGATGAGACCGGTGATGGTCTCCCCTGCGGCGAGGGCATGGTGGAATTTGTCGGAGCGCTTCGCCCCGTGGGCCTTCTCATTATGCATCTTGATCGCGCAAATAATGTCCTCATCGACGCCCTTTTGTCGGAGGACTTTTTCCGTTTCATGGGTGTGCCTGGTCAGGTCCGCGTTGACCGTCTCCACGTCCAGGTCGTGGAGCAACCCTGCCAGTCCCCATTTCTCCTTGTCTTCGCCGAGTCTCTCTGCCAGCGCGATCATCACCGCTTCGGATGCGAGGCAATGCTTCACCAGGTTCTCGTTCTTCACGTGTTCCTTCAAAAGCGCGCGGGCCTCCGCCCTCTCGATTCCGTAACCCATCGGTCACTCCCTTTTCCTTGTTACTCCTTTTGGCTATGCCGGTCACAGACGATGGTTGACCGCTGAAACACCCAGAGCACGGAGAAAAAGTTTTTGCTTGTCCCGCACTTGAACGGGACAAACGAAAATATTTTCCCCCACCTCCGTCTTCTCTGCGCCCCGGTGGTGAATACGTCAGGAGATTTCGCTATCCCCTCTCAGCCGTAGAAGTAGACGTTGTACGTCGTCTTTTCTCCCAGGAGGCTGTCGATTTTGCTTTGGACCTCGGCCCGGCCTTTGTTGGCCTCCCATGCTTTCCATGCTTCCACGGATTGCCACGTGCTGATCACCATGTAATCCCCGGGGTCATTCACGTTTCTCAGGGTTTCCCCCGAGATGTAGCCGGGTTGGACCGTTGCCTTTGACCTGAGATCCAGGAGAAGGGGAAGCAGCTTCGCTTCTTTCTCTTTCGGCACTCTTCTTCTGATCAGGATTTTTACCGCCATCTTTAGCCCTCCTTTCTTCTTGGGTTGTGACACAATACCCGTCATCCGGCTTCATCCGCGCCTCGGGATTCTACCACATCGGTAATAAAGATGCCATGTCCCGAATTGCCATTCCGGATGATTTCCGATATTCTTATTTTGTTAGCGCCGTCAAAACTGAATCCGCACCCCTTCTGTGCAAGAGCCGGGTACTTGCCATGGAAGACTACATCAAAGCGTCCCTTCTCGAAAACGAGTTCGAGGCACAGCTCCTGGAATCGATCCTCACGGAAAGAGACATCCCCCACCGCATCAGGTCCTACTACGACACAGCCTATGACGGCCTTTTCCAGACACAGCTCGGCTGGGGTTACGTGAGTTGCCCCGAGTCATACCGGGAAGAGATTCAGGAAATCATCTCTGAGCTGCGAAGGGAGGCGAGCCGGGTGGAAGCCTCATCCCCTCGCGAGGATGAGCAGTGAGAGCTAATGGGGGACTCCCAAAGGGGGTGTGACCTTGCAGCACGACGCCAGGAATCTCGAGGGTGTAGGGTTTGAGTTCCAGGAACCCATGTCCGGGTTCATAGGGGTCGGCGAACCCGATCCTGAAAAAGGCGCAGCCAAGGGCAGGCGCGATGACAACACGATTCGATTTGACGTGCGAATCACCATCCCTGATTTGCGCCGGTTTCTTGAAGAGCCTGAGCATGAGGCACAACTGTCCGGCACGGTGACATGCAAATCCCTGGGCGGCCCCTTTCCCATCCGCTGCGGCCGCTTCAAACTCTTCTCCATCAACCCCTCGAACAGCAAGATGGAGATGACCTATGCCTTCGTATTCAAGGCTTCCGATGGGCAAGAGTACTTTCTCCAGGGCCGGAAAGAAATCCAGCACGACAAGGGCAGGTTCGATCTTCTCAGAGACATGACCCGGCTGTTCACGACCGTGTACCGCGGAACAGGTGCCGAAGCCCCTGTTTACGGCGCCGGCATCATTACCTTCCGCCTTCAAGACCTCCCCTCCATGGCCGCTTCCATGAAAGTCATCCCTGCCGCATCGTGGAAGCAGAAACTTGCCGCCTACAAAGCCTTCGCCCTTTTTGTTTATCGTAATCTTGAGAGAGAATACCTCAAGGAGTTGGACCTCTTCTATGAAACGAAGTACGAGAACCTGGTCCTCTCCGGCATCCTGGAAGGTGAGGCAGGATCAAGCCCGTTCTTCCTCGTCTCCGGGGTACACGACCAAGGCTTCCCCTGGGGGGACGGCGAATCCTTCTCGGATGTGCTTCTCGTGATTGGCGACGGCCTCCACAATTTTCAGCGCTATGCCATCACTGACCGCTCCCTGCAGGGCCTTCAACTCAATGTCGGGGCGGGCACATGGCGGTATCACGGCCCGATCTACGAGATCGCAGCCGGAAACAAAACATCCTTTCAGGAGATGCGAAAAGGTTCCCCTGACCTCCTCCCTTGCGAAGGGGACTTTGAGATCCGTTTTGATGTGATGCCCCATGGCATGGTTTCCTTTCCTTTTCCCTTTCTGGACAAACTCCTGAGGCGACTGCCCCGGTCCCTGGCCCGGGAATTCCGTAACCTGGTCTCCTTCGGCCGTCCGCCGGGGATTTACATTGGGCCTCATTCGGTCACGGTGAGGTCAGGCCGTCTCTCGATCCAAGCTTCGGCCGAAGGGGGGGCTGAAAAGCGCGCCCTGATGGATTTTTCCGTCGATCCCTCCAGAACTTTCGGCGAAGGGGAGCGATCGTACTTCCGGAACATCAGGGAACCGACCATGCTCTACAGCTACGTTTGCGCGATCCGGCCTGAAGGGAAAAGTGCCCGCATCCAGATCCATGCCAGCACCCTTCGTAACGAGAGGGAAATCTGGGTGAAAGACCAGCTTGACAAGCTCGTGGGCAGATTGCTTTCACGGTGGGCATCCGCTGAAATCCTGATCGCCCGGGGAACGTCCCGGGTGAATGAATTCGAACGCGGAGCAGGTCCCCTGGCGAATAAACTTTTCCTTAAGCTGGGTGATCCGGTCGTGGATGTCAGGAACGACCACTATCCCACGGCCGTGTTCCAGCGGAAGATCATCAAGGTCCGCGATCCCGGCGGTGAGGAATGCCTTGCCCTTGAAGAGGCCATGGATCTGATGCGCCTTGAGCCCGTCAACTCAACCGGGAAAGTCACCGTCGCCTCGATCAGGGACGATGGGAACAAGTTCTTAGCCCTGGACAGGGTGCTCCTTGAGACCGGGTTTGACAGGATCCTGGAAGACCGGTTCGCCGGGTCGGGCAAAACCAGGTCGGCGTATTCGATCGTGATCAAGCCCAATTTCATGTTCGCCTACAACAGGAGGGACCTCACCACTTACACGGACCCCGAACTGGTGGGGCATCTCGTCAGAAGGCTCCGTGGAGCCGGGTTTGAAAACGTTGCCGTGGTGGAAGCGCAGAGCACCTACGGCGAGTACTTCGATAAGCGGAGGGTCCTGGAGGTCGCCCGGTATCTTGGGTATGACACGGCTGTGGGTTGCAGGATCGTTGACATGACCGAAGATGCGGATGAGAGCCGGCATCTCGGCCCCCACCTCGGCTTTCACCCGGTCTCCCGGGCATGGCGCGAAGCGGATTTCCGCGTCTCCTTTGCAAAGAACAAGACCCACGCCTATGCTTATTACACCCTCACCCTGAAGAACATCTACGGGGCCCTTCCCCTGGCCAACAAGTTCAAGGAGTACCACTGTGATCGCGACATCTATCACACCACCATCGAGTACCTCAGGGCCTTCCCGGTCCACTTCGGGCTCGTGGACGCCTATCTGAGCGCCGACGGCCCCTTCGGGATCTTCGCGGATACAAACCCCAACGAGACCCACACCATCATCGGAGGCGAAGACCTGGTAGCGGTCGACTGGGTCGCTTCGACCAAGATGGGGATCGACCCCTTGATCTCCAAGTACATGCGCCTCGCCGTGGAAACTTTCGGGAAACCGGAGATCCGGTTGGTCGGTGATCCAGGTCC
>JAGUZM010000443.1 GCA_020060805.1 Deltaproteobacteria bacterium
CGGCGAGGAAGGAGATCCCTTCCCGGTGGTTCGGGCTCTTGTGGAAGATGTAGATGAAAAAGGGCGCGAGAAAGGTGATCACCACGGGGATGATCACTTTCGCGGTCATGATGATTTCCTTGTCCGGAACCATTCTCTATCCCTTCAGCTCTGAGACAGCGCTGCTGTCGGATGTCTGGAATCGCCTCACCACGACCACCACGATCGCCAGGACGAGGGTCGCCTCGGCCGCAGCGAGGCCCATGATGAGGAGCGTGCCGAGCTGGCCCAGGACCGCGCTCGCCGGGGTGAGCTGCGCCGCGGCCACGAGGGAGAGCCCGGCGCCGTTCAAGAGAAGCTCGACGGAGATGAGCATGCCGATCAGGGTTCTCCTCCAGATGAGGCCGAAGAGCCCTATGGAGAGGAGCATGACGGCCACAAGCTGGTACAGCAAGAGAGGGCTCATTTGCTTCCCCTCCTCTCGAAAGCCACGAGAACCGCTCCGGCCATGGCGACGAGCAGCACCGCGGAGATCAGCTCAAAGGCGAGGGTGTAAGGGCCGAGGAGCCCTTCGCCGAGCTGGGCGACGCTCACCTCCGCGGGGGTCGAGGCGCTTTCAACCGGCCGCCGGATGATCGTCCCGCCGAGGATCAGGGCGGGTGCCGCCAGTCCGAAGAAGGCGTAAAGGAACTGGCGGAGGGATCTTGCCTTGGTTTCGTCGCCCTCAGGGCCTGTCCTGACGAGCATGATGGCGATGAAAATAAGTACGCTCACCGCACCCACGTAGATCAGGATCTGCATGAACGCGACCACCGGGGCGGACATGAGGAGGTAGAGGCCTGCCACGCCGAAGAGGGTGAGGACGAGGCCGACCAGCGCGCGCACGAGGTTCTTCGCCCCCACGGCGAGCAGGGCACCGCCGGCGATGATCAGCACATACAACGCGAAGGCGATCTTGGCGAGGAGTTCCATCATTTCCGCTCCACCCTTTTGATCATGACCCGGTTCCTCCTGCCCTGGCCTGGTCCGCGAGGCGGCCCAGGAGATCGTAGAAGAAATCTTTCTTGTCCGTGCTCGCCAGGTAGGCGTCGTTCGAAAAACGGAGCGAATCCACCGGGCAGGTTTCGACACAGGTTCCGCAGAGGCTACACAGGGTGAAGTCGTAGGTGAACTTCCCCGGCTCTTTGGGGGCAGCCTTCTTCACCTTCTCGCCCCTGGCCTCGGCCTCTTTTTGTGCCTGGAGCTCTTCAGGGGTCGGTTTGGGCGCCGGCTTCGGCACCACGGCCAGGCAGCTGCTCGGGCAGGCACTCACGCACTGAAGGCAGGCGATGCACTTGGGCTTCATCGGGTCCTTGGGAGTGGGCACGAGCTCAATCGGACCGTGGAACGTGGAGAGGTTCTCCACGGTACGCCGGGGGTAGTGGACCGTGATTTGGGGACTCAGGAAACATTTCCCCGTCACCTTGAGCCCGACGACAAGGCTCCAGAGCCTCGAGACTTTATTCCGGATGGTCTTCAAACCGTTCAAATCTTTGTCCTTCAAGGGGCGCTCCCGTTTGATCGCATCCATCAGATCACCTTGATCACAAAAGCGGTGACGAGGAGATTCAGCAGGGATATGGGGAGGAGCCATTTCCAGTTCAGGTTGAGGAGCTGATCGAACCGCACCCGGGGGTAGGTCCAGCGAAGCCACATGATGACGAGCAGAAGCCCGTATGCCTTGCCGAGAAACCACCAGAACCCTGGAAGAATGGGGCCCCTCCAGCCCCCGAGGAACACCGCTGTCGCGACGGAGCAGACCACCACCATGTAAGCGTATTCGGAAAGCATGAAGAGGCCGAACCCCATGCCCGAGTACTCGGTGTGGAAACCGGCGGTCAGTTCGCTTTCAGCCTCGGGCAGGTCAAAGGGGCTCCGGTTCGTCTCAGCCACGGCACAGACGAAGAAAATGAGGAACGCCACGGGCTGGAACACGACATTCCATTCCCACGGCCAGTTGCCCTGGTTGTTGACGATTTCCCCGAGGTTGAGGCTCCCCTCCATAAAGGCGATGGAGAGGAGGGCGAGGAGCATCGGAATCTCGTACGCCACGCACTGGGACACGGCCCTGGCCGCACCCAGGAGAGACCATTTGTTCTGGGAGCTCCATCCGGCGAGGCATATGGCAAGGACGTTCACCCCGGCGAAGGCGAGGATGATGAGAAGCCCCAGGTCCACGTCCAGCGTGGTCAGGATCGGCCCGAAGGGCAGGGGCATGAAGAGGACGAACACGGGCAAGAAGGCCAGAAGGGGTGCGAGCCAGAAGAGGATGCTGTCAACGCCCGCGGGCATGATGAGTTGTTTGCCCATGAGTTTGAGGGCGTCCGCCACGGTCTGGAGAATGCCGTGAGGGCCCACCTCGAAAGGCCCCGGCCTTCGCTGGACATGGCCGGCCACCTTGCGCTCGATGTAGACGAGGGCAAACCCGTTGATCCCAACGAAAACGGAAAGGATCAAGATGCCCAGCACGATCTTGATGAGCTCGATGGGGATGAAGACGGGGCCTATGTTCATGAATCCTGTCCTGCCTTGTTCACCGGTCTATTTCCGGGATCACGAGATCCAGACTGCCCAGGATCGCCACGGCATCCGCGATCAGCACACCTTGGGCCGCTTCCGCAAACACGCTCATGTTGCTGAACCCGGGAGAGCGGAGCTTGCACCGGTACGGTTTGTTGCTTCCGTCACTCAGGAGGTGCACACCGATCTTGCCTCGCGCTCCTTCCACGGCAAAGTAAGTCTCTCCTGCCGGGGCCTTCCACCGGAATTTGGGTGCCCCTTTGACAAGGCACGGTCCCTCGGGCAACGCTTCCACCGCCTGCTCGACGATGCGCAGGCTCTGTTCCATCTCGGCCATCCTCACCTTGTAGCGGCCCATGGAGTCGCATTCCGGGTCCGTGGGAATCTCGAAGTCGAGCCTTTTATAGATGGAATAAGGCTCGGCGCGGCGCACGTCATAGGGGATGCCTGAGCCCCGAAGCACAGGGCCTGTGGCGCCGTATCTCCTGCACATCTCCACCGGGATCGGGCCGACCCCCTCCAGCCTCTCCCGGAGAATAATGTTGTCCGTCACGAGGTCCCTGTACATGGGCAGCCGGCCTCGCATGTACGGAACGAACTCCCTCAGCCGGGTGACAAATTCCTCTGTGAGGTCAGCGGCCACGCCGCCGGGCCTGAAGTAACTGTAGGTGAGGCGGGAGCCTGTGGGAATCTGGAGGATGTCGAGGATCTTCTCCCTGTCTTCAAAAGCATAAAGGATGGGCGTGAAAGCGCCAAGGTCCAGCAGGAACGCGCCCCACCAGACGAGATGGGAGGTGATTCGGTTCAGCTCGGCTGTGATCACCCGGATGTACTCGGCCCGCTCCGGCACCTCGATCCCTGCCAGGCGCTCGACAGCTCCCACGTAAGCCCAGTTCCAGGCCAGGGCATGGAGGTAATCGACCCGGCCCATGTTGGGCATGTACTGGATGTAGGTCTTGACCTCCGCCATCTTCTCGTGCATCCGGTGAAGGTAGCCGAGGACCGGCTCCGCCTTCAGGATGTACTCGCCGTCGATGTGGACGATGATCCGCAGCACACCGTGGGTGGAAGGGTGCTGCGGCCCCATGTTGAGGATCATGGTGCGGTCGTCCGGACCCGGCTCCACCCGCCGGGTGTAGTAGTCCCCTGCGATGAGTTGAGAATAATCCTGTTCCGTTAGGGGCATGATGATCCTTAGGCCTCGCCGTTTGATGATCCTGTTTCCTTGTCTCCCAGAGCCTTCTTCGCAGGCTTGGTGGGAACCTCCCCTTCCGAAGGTTTGGGGAAAAGCGCTTCAAAGGCCGGTGTCGCCGTTTCCACCTCACCCGGGGCCATGATATCGGCCAGGCGCTTTCTTTCCTCCGGCTTTTTCAGGAGGGGATGGAAATCCGCGTCCTCGGGAAGCAGGAGGGGCGCCGGGTTGGGGTGTCCTGTGAAGATCACGCCGAAAAAGTCGTGGCACTCCCGCTCGTGCCAGTCAGCACCTGAGAAGATCCCGGAAATGGTGGGAACCTCAGGCTTGGCGTGAGACAGTAAGACCCGCAGGGCGATGCGACCGGGAGTGGCGTCATGGTCGAAGTGGTACACCACGAGGAACCCCTCCGATGCGTCCACGACGCTCACGTCTTCGATGAAATAGCCGCCGTCATGGAGGTGCCTGACGGCGTTCAGCAACTCCTGGGGGTCGATGAACAGGGAGTGAACCAGCCCGGTCCGTTCGGGAGCCATCCTGGACCGGGCGATCACGGGAAATTCCTGGATCCATTCCACGCTCACTTGGCCCCTCCGACAGGTTGGGGCCACCACCGCCTGCCGGTGACCTTTTTCTGGAGCTCGAAAAGGCCCTCGAGGAGCCCCTCTGGACGGGGAGGGCACCCGGGAACGAAGACGTCCACCGGGACGATCCGGTCCACCCCCTCAACCACGTTGTACTGATCCTTGTACACAAATGGCCCGCCTGAAATTGCGCAGTTGCCGAGGGCCATGACCCATTTGGGGGCAGGCATCTGCTCATAGAGCCTGACAATGGCCGGAGCCATTTTGCGGTTCACCGTGCCTGCGACGATCATCAGGTCAGACTGCCGCGGGGAGGGCCTGAAGACCTCGGCGCCGAACCGGGAGATGTCGAACCGCGCCATGCCGACGGCCATCATCTCGATGGCGCAGCAGGCGAGGCCGAAGGTCATGGGCCAGAGGGACATGGCACGGCAGACATCGAGAAACTTCTGGGCGAGCTCAATGTTTACGATGGGGGGCTCGATCGTGCTCTGCGCCCTTTTCATCGAATCCGGCGGGGCCACGTGAAAACTCCTCTTGCCCAAAAATAGAGAATGGCCAACACAAGGATGGCCAGGAAGACGAAGACCTTGAAAAAGGAAATCAGCCCGGATGCCTCCGGGTAGTAGGTGGCAACGGGGAACAGGTACAGGACGTCAACTTCAAAGGCGAGGAAGAGCAGGGCGTAGATGTAGTAGTTGGGCCCGAATCGAATCCAGGAGGTCCCCTGAGGACGCATGCCGCACTCGTAGGGCATGCCGAGGTCGCCGCCCTTGGACTTGGGCGCAAGAAAAATGGCCACGACCAGTGGCACTGCAGCGAAAAGAAAACCGATTATGAGGAAAATGAGGATAGCCAAGTGAAGCCAGTCGAAAACCATCACCTCATCCTTCCATACCGCCCTCTCTCCAAGACGCAGGCCCGGGGTCCAGGAGAGGGCAGTCAAGTCTCTTGCGTCATGGAGAAACCCGGTGCTGCCCAACGGGAATCAAGCCTCACTCTAATACGTAAACAGGAGAGTTGTGTCAATACTTTTTTTGAATTTACCCCTCTCCGCCTTCGAACCACGGAGCGCTGCGCGATCTTCCGGCGGGAATTCGGGAGGAGGATGGTTTTGGAGTTTTTCTTTTCCCGATTTAATGTTTATATTTCGACAGGCCCGATGAGAACGGCCAAAGGGGAGAAGGCTATTGAGAAGTTTGGCGCCGAGGCTTATGCTCGGAGTTTAGAGGCTGTCACCAGGGATGGAAGATAGGCAACGATGAAGATATCCGCTTTTTACGCCTGCCCTGTGAGAGGGATGATGCAGCTGGAGCCGCCCGACCCGCGACGTCTGGAGCAGGCAGCGCGAACGTCCAAGAGCCTGGGTCTTGAAAAACTGTTCCTCCCTGTGATGGAGGCTTCCCTGGCGGGAAGCAGGCGTGCGAAGATTGCCTACCTGGACGGGATGGTGCAAGCCCTGGATCGAGGGGCTGAGGCTGGGGTTTCATTGTGGCTCATCGCACCCTGCCACCGGGCCCTGGGGATCGTCTGGCCGGCGCCCCACATGGTCACCCCCACGCAGAATCCGGACGGGGACCCTGTATTCCTGGATGGACGGGTGAGGTATCTCCGGGCTTTTGACTGGTGGAGCGATCCCTCCCTGGTCCAGAAGAGAATCCTGAGCCTCAGGGAAGTTGTTTCCGCCACGCAGGGCCACCCTGCGCTCTCGGGCTGGGTCATGATGGACCGGGACCTCGAATGGCCCAGGCCCGGGGTGCAAGCAGCGGAGTTCGTATGGAGGGCTTTTGCCGCCGAGGTGCGGGAAAAAGATGCAAAAGTGGCTTTGTACTTGGGTGTCGGATGGCGGGAAGTCCTCCATCCTGAAATCATCCGGCACATCGCGGCAGGTGCGGATGGTTTACGGATAGGTGGGTTTGAAAAAGATCCCCCGGGATGGATGGGCCGAGGAAACCCGGGTAGGAAAGTCCTTCAGGCGGCCTACGTGGGAAGCCTTGCCCGGTGGCTGACCAAGAAGCCTGTGGAGGTCGAGACCGGCTGGGCATTGCAGGAGAAGCCGGGTCAGGGGCAGGAATGGTTTGAAGCGTGGGAAAAGCTCGCTTCCCATGGGCTGGAAGGAAGCATGTGGTACAATCTTTGTGACCCTGAGCCGGGTTTGCGCGGGGATCCGCCGTGGGCCGTTTACCGCGGTCTGGAGCAGAGCGGCCTCCTGGATCTGCACCTGAACCCCAAAGCGTGGGTGGAGGATTGGCTCCAGGAAATGAAGGAAGCGGGGACGGCTAAGAAGGCGGGCGATTTCATCGATCTGAGCGAGGAAGAGTATCTCCAGGACCCGGAAATGCACTTTTCGAGGCTATGGGATCACTTTATATAGGTCGTTTAACTATATGTCACATAAAGAAAAATAAATTTGTAAACCGGTTGATGCATTTGTAAGTCACTTAAGAGAAAAACGATTCTTGCGGGAAAAAACGTCAGGCCCGTCGAAGAAGAAAGGATACCAGGACACCTGGTTTGACGAAAGCGGAATCACCCCCTGGAGTAAGGCGGTTCTTCTGCCGGGGGTGGTCGGAGAGGCACATCAAAACCCTAAAGGGGAGGACAAGCCATGACGGAAAGACTCTCTTTCACACGGTTTGAAAACGTGATTTATCCTGGGTTCAGGCAAAAAGTCCAAAAGGCGGAGACGATTGTTGACGTCAGGAATTCGTTCACCCTGGCCATGCGAGAACTGCTCCGGAGTGCTTTTGAGGGCAAGCTGAGCTTTGAGGACGACGACATAAAGCTTTTGCCTGAAAGCGACTCCCGATTCGCGGTCAGCAAGAGACTGCTCTCGTCCGGGAAGTTCAAGACCATTTGGGATGGTTCGGACTTGCCGAGGGTGGTTGAACGTTTCGCTGATGTGGCTGTCGGAAGGTGGAAGCGCATCCAAAAGCACCCGGAAAAAACAGATTCCAAGATCAGGATGTGATCGGAGAAATAAACCGCCGAGAGAGCGGCTGGAACAGAGACGTCATTCACCAACACGGGGGAAGCCATGACAGGGCGTGTCCTGGGTTTCGTCAGCCTCATCTGGTGCTTTTCGGCCGCGGCCGGCTGGGCATCCACTTGGCGTTGCGGCCAGGAGATTGCAAAGGTGGGAGACTCTTCCGCAGAAGTGCTCATGAAGTGCGGGAACCCGACGATGAGAGAGGAAGCGGCCACCATTAAGAGAGGTAGCTGGCAGAAGGGGGCGCGCGAACGGGAGGGCATTGATGAAGGGTCCCTCTCCAGGCGAGGAACTTACGGGGAAACGCGCGTGAGGGTTGAGAACTGGTATTATGATCGGGGCATGCATGACTTCATTTACAAACTCACCTTCATCGGCGGGGTTTTGACGAACATCAGGCCCCTGCGGTATGGGGGGCTGATGAAGTTCCAGGAAGAAAGAACTCCGGCCCCCCACCACCCCGACCCGAGAACGAGCTTCACGAGCGAGGCCAGGGCAAGGGGAGGATCGATATCGTCGGCACGCCGGCAGGGGCTAAGGTTTACCTCGATGAATTCTATGTGGGCACCCTCCCGGTCACGATCGATGAGGTAGATCCCGGCGGCTACGGCATCAGCGTGAGGCAGGAGGGGTTCGAGGAGTGGAAAGAAAGGGTCAACGTCAGGCCGGAGGCGACCTTGTGGTTGACCGTCAACATGAAGCGAGACTCCTCGGGGCAGGACCGGCCCCCCTCTGGGGACGAGGCGCCGAGTTCCAAGAAATTGTACAAGTGGACCGACGGGCAAGGCCGCATCCACATCACGGACAGCCCGCCGCCCGACAATGCCAGGCGGTAAGATGGCGCTCATCTGCCCGGAGGGGAACCCGGGCTGAAAAACCTGAAGGCATTCCGGGTGGCGACGCTGGCCACCTCCTGCTGAAGCTTGATGTGGGACCTGTCCTTCCTTTTCGTTCATGGTTCGATACCTCAGACTCGGACCCTAGAACAGGCTGGCTTGCATGTCAGAGGCTCTGGAGTTGAGGAGGGGAGAGAGCGTTTCGGGCTTGATGCAAAAAGCGGAATTGGGGCCGTATCCTATTGATCAGAGTAGGACTTAGGGCCGATCAGGGTCGGTTCCTTTGCTTCCGGTTTCGCGGAAGGGGGTGGCTTGTCAGATCCTTTAGCGGGTTCAGGATAGAAGGATGCGACAAAATCCTGGGGCATAGGTTTTGTGTTGGTCATGATTTCCTTTGGAACGCGGATCTTCATGCCCACGTGGATCCGTTTTGGGTCCACCGAGGGGTTGGCTTTCGCTATTCTCGTCCACTGATCAAGGCTCCCTGTGTACCATTTGGAGATGATGGAAAGGCTCTCTCCCGGCCACCTCACGGTATGGACATAAAAAGCACTTTGCTTCGCCTCTTCCGGGCCTTTGGAAGAAGACCCTTTTTCCTCGTCTTCCTTCTGGAGACCCTTTCCCCATTCCTCCACCTTTTCAACCTGCTCCGAGATAGCGGCACAGCCGGCCGACATGATCGCAACCCCGAGCACCAGCAGCGCTCCCCGACGAAATATCCTGCGTATCATACCCGTAATCAAGTCGTGTTCTTCCCTTTGAGTTTCAAAAGATAGCTCTTGGCATCCTTGTTGTTGGGGTTCATGGCAAGGGCTTTCTCAAGGCTCGATATGCTCTGGGCCGTTTTCCCCTGCTTGGCCTGGACGATGGCGAGGTTGAAAAGGGCTTCATCCGCGTAGGGAGGAGATAGCTCAATCACCCGGCGGTACATCTGCTCCGCCCTGGCGTAATCTTTCTTGGCCGCATAGGCGTAAGCCAGATTGAACGCCGCCCTATGAAACTGCGGGTCTGTCTGTATCACCTTTCGGTAAGATTCGATCGCTTTTGAAAAATCCTTCCGCCCAAGATAGAGCGAGGCGAGTTCAAACCTTGCCCGGACATTGTTCGGGTCCACCTGGAGCGACTTCAACAACAGCGGTTCCACTTCCTCGGGGTTTCTCGACGCCGCCCTGAGGGCTTGGCCCATGAGGGCCTGGCTGTAGGGAGCGGATACTTTGGCCATGGCATCGGGGCTGGCGGAGAGGATGTCTTCGAACCGCGCGACGGCTTCATCAAATTGCTCTTTTTCAAGGGCTGCCCTGGCTGAGGCGATCTTATGGGAGAGAGATCGCCCCGGTTTCTGAACGCCGGATTCCTCATAAAGAGACCCGGGGAAATGGGCTTGAACCTTGGAAACAGAGCCCTGGTCATCCTCACCCAGGGGGTTCCCCGCAAGAGAGAGAAGGAACAGCAGGATCAATAATGCGAAAGTCGTCGCCCCGTACCACGGAAGGCGTTTCATGGGCAGTTGTTCTCTCAGATAGGTGCTCAGGATCCGTGTCTTCTTGGAAACCCTGTCCAATGCAAAGCTCTCCGCGCTCTCCCTCGCCGGTAGAGGCAGCCGGGATATCTTGGAGATGGATCTGGCCTCTCCCTCCATCTCTTCATGGTACAGCCCTTTCATGTACCGGGCCATGGTACGGACCGTGATCCGGGAAGGGCTGGCATGGGTGTACGCTTCGATGTCGGCCAACATCTCTCCGCCGGACTGGTATCGCAGGTCCGGGTCTTTGTTGAGAGAGCGATGAAGAATATCGCATACCTTCACCGGAAGATCAGGGTTGACTTTTTCGGGGGGTTCGAACCTCGCTTCTTGAACCGCAACGAGAACTTCCAGGTCTTCTCCCTGGAACATCGGTTTTCCCGTCGCAATCTCGTAGAGGATGACCGCGGTGGAGAAAAGATCAGAGCGGTGGTCGATCGGTTTTCCCGAGGCCTGTTCCGGCGACATATACCCAACTTTCCCCTTAATCAGGCCCTCCCTGGTCTTGGTGTTTTTTCCCGCAGCCTTGGCAATCCCGAAATCAACGAGTTTCACCTCGCCTTCATACGTGACCAGGACGTTGGCTGGGCTGATATCCCTGTGGATCAAATGAAGGGGATTGCCCTGAAGGTCCCTGAGCTTGTGAGCATAGTCCATGGCCTCGCAGACCTTGCTCACGACGTACAAACCGTGGTCCAGGCTCAACGGCATTCCCCGTGCCCGTGACTCCGAGAGAATGGCGTGCAGGTCTTGGCCGAAGAGATGCTCCATGGCCAGGAAATAGGCGCCATCGATACAGCCAAAATCGTACAGCTGCACGATGTTGGGGTGTTGAAGAAGGGCGGCCAGCTTCGCTTCGTCGATGAACGCATTCACGAGTTGCGGCTGATCCGTCAGGTGGGGAAGGATCCTTTTGATGGCGACCAGCTTTTCGAACCCTTCGTGGCCGATGATCACCGCCCGAAGCAATTCGGCCATGCCGCCCGTGGCGATTTTCTCGAGGAGGGCGTATTTGCCGAATTGGACGGGAAAACATTTGTCCATGCCGTAGACCGCCGGATAAGAGAAAAGAGAATTCAATTGTCTTCAAAAGGAAGCAAGAATCTTACCGAAAAAGCCTAAGGAGACGAAATAATTCACAGTCATCGGAAAAGTTGGGTGACTTTTGGAATTCTCATCATTTTCTAAGACAGTTACGGTCTTCTTCGCGAAGGATTCCCTCTTTTTTCCCCAGATACAGCAAGGCGGGGAAACGAGGACGGCCCGGCCTTGATGAAAAAAAGTCTGGAAAACGTGACGATTCTTGGCTGTTTCTGACGAATTTTGACCACATTCGGCATAAGCGATTTTCCGGATTATGGGCAACTCTCTGATATCGCGAAAAATATTTGCGCCTGGGAGTTTTGGCAAACCTCTTGCATTAGCACCAATGCGCAATCGCGAAGCCATAGGGAATCAGAACCGCTCTTTGAGAAAACAGAATACGAAAGATGCAAAAAAACTTCTCGGGTGTGCGTGCATCTTTTCTATCGATCATCTCCTAAAATAAAACCTATTAGAGGGGACATCGGGGTTAATAACGGCATCATGGGAAGTTTTCAATATCGGGTTTGACTCAAGCTGTGAGCAGTGATCTAAGGCGAATTGAGTTGGGACATTAACTTTCAGACAAAACCCTAAGCAAGGCCCAGTTGGCGAGTCAACCATCTCACTCACCCTCCTCCCAAGGCAGAGCGGAAACGCTCTGCCTTTCTTTTTCGTGCCGCCGGTGCGCCGGGCTTTTCTGAGACAGAGGGCTTTGCGATTCCACCGGCCGGGCCTTTCACTGAGGCCTCCTGCGAAAGTGAAGGGTGGAGATAGATCACGTCGGCAGGCGGCCTGGTTCCTGGTGCGGACGGGGAGAACTCCCGCGGCGGCAGCCGGAAAAAGGCGTTAAATATAATTATACTTAATTAAGCATTGTTTGACAAAAGCCCTTTTGTCAGACTATAATTATGACAAATTATGCATCATACGGTTTCCGGGGCATCCATCCCGGCAATCCTGCCTCGGGTCGCTGCCGGAGAGACGCCCGACCCAGAGATTCCGTAAAGGCCGGGGCTGGATTGCTCCCAAGTCCCGCCCCGTGAAAGGACGGGTTCAAAGGTCTGAGAAGATGCGGTGGAAGTGGATAACCATCGGCACGGCCGTTCTGGTTTCAGCGCTCACCCTGGCAGGGTATGTGGCCCTGAAAACCTATGATTTTGACAAGCTCAGGCCTGCGATCACGAAGACCGTGAAGGAGGCGACGGGCCGCACCCTCACCCTAGGCCGCATGAACCTTAGAATCGGTCTCATCCCCGTCCTCATCGTCGAAGAAATGAGCCTTGACAACCCTGCCTGGACCTCCCGTCGCGATCTCTTTCGTGTCCGGCGGATGGAAGTCGAATTGGCCCTCCTGCCCCTTTTTCGAAAGGACGTCCAGGTCAAGCGTTTGCTCCTCATCGAGCCGGATCTCCAGATCGAGACCGACCACTCGGGAGCATCCAATCTGGTCCTGCCCGTCGTGGCAAAGGAAGGCAAGTCCTCGTTTTGGGAAAGGGTCGGGCTGCCTTCCGTGTCTTTCGAGAAGGTCGTCGTGGAGAGGGCGAGGCTTTCATTCAAAGACCAGGGATCTTCCACCCCGTTGCTCGTCAGGGTCCACAACCTGGAGGCCATGGCGGGGAGCTTCCAATCCCCTGTGACGATGAATTTGAGAGGATCGAGCCGGGGGGTCCCTTTCTCGGTTCAGGCGGTGACAGGCTCCCTGGAGGAGCTGGTGAGGCGAGATAAACCCTGGCCGCTGAGCGCGGCAATCCAGGCCTTGGGTGCCCAACTCAAAATGAAGGGATCTGTCCAGGACGTGATCCGTTGGGCCGGCTTCGCCGTCGCTTTCGAAGGAAAAGGTAAATCCACGAAGGAAGTTTCGAAGCTGATGGGACTCAGCGGGCTTCCGGACATCGGCCCTTTCAGAGTGGCCGGAACTGCTTCCGACCGGGCAGCGAAGGTCTATCGCTTTTCAGATCTCACGATGCGCTCCAGAGGGGGCGAGGTCTCCGGCACCTTGGAGATCGATTTGGCGGGCAAAAGGCCGAGCTTGAGGGGCAGCTTTTCTTCTCAGAAGTTGAACCTGACGCCGCTACTCCCCCCAAAGGAGGTGAAATCGAAGAAAAGAAAAGAGGAGAAGGTATTCTCGGAGAAAACATTCCGGCCGGCCCTCCCGACCAAGATCGATGCAGATCTCAAGGTTCAGGGGAAGCAATTGATAACGCCCTATGGATCGTTGCAGGATTTCCTGATCGATTTCAGCTTGAGGGAGGGCAGCATGAGCCTGAAGGCCTTGAGAGGGGCCATTGATGGAGGCCTGATTGAAGGAGAGGTGGAATGTCGCTCAGGAATGAACCACCTCCTGTTGGCGGGGAGCTTCAAGGTTCAGAAGCTGGAGCTGAGAAGCATTCTCACTGATATGGGGGCCAGAAAGGATGTGGAAGGGAGCGTTGACGGGGAAATGGAGTTCAACACCTCCGGCGATTCCGTGGCAGCCCTGATGGCACGGTTGAACGGGAAAAGCATTGTCAGGATCGGGAAGGGAAGAATCCGGAATCATTGCCTTGAGCCTCTGGAGCGTGAATTGGGCTTGCCGGTAGCGGTGTTCCTCGGGTCCACCGGCAATCGGGAGGATTTCACGGAGGTTCAATGTGCGGTGAGCGGGTTTCAGATCAGGGAGGGCCTCGCGGTGGTGAGCGCCCTTGTTGTGGATACGCCTA
>JAGUZM010000264.1 GCA_020060805.1 Deltaproteobacteria bacterium
AGAAGAAGAAGGGGAGGAAATCCCGCGCCTACTAAAGACTGGCGGGCAAGCCTCCCGGACTCCCTTTAGAAAAGGGAGGGGGGAAATGTCAAGGGAGAGGACAAGAAGCGTTGACAAAAGGGAGGGGAAAAGGGAGGGGGAAAGGCACGAGATAGGAGACAGGAGGCAGGAGGCAGTAGCCGGAGGACGGAAGATGGAGGACAGAGGACGGAGGACAGGAGGAATCTAAAGGAGAGGGCAAAGAAAAAGCACAGGAAATGGGGAATATTGACAGGGGGATCATTCGTTTCTAAATTCTTGCATCTTATCCTTGTGAAACTCAAAACAAGAAAGGAGTGAAGTATGCCGACATTGAAAGGATCGAAAACGGAACACAATCTGCTCGCCGCATTCGCCGGCGAGTCCCAGGCCCGCAACCGCTATTCCTTCGCCGCAAGCATTGCCCGAAAAGAAGGTTATGAACAGATCAGCAACCTTTTTCTCGAAACCGCGGATAACGAAAAAGAACACGCCAAGGTCTTTTTCAAACACCTTGAGGGCGGTGAGGCGACGATCACCGCCGGATATCCCGCGGGCGGTTTCGGGGACACCCTGGCCCAGTTGAAGGCCGCCGCGTCGGGCGAGAATTTCGAGTGGACGACCCTCTACAGGGGTTTTGCGGACGATGCCGGCCAGGAAGGGTTCAAGAACGTGGCAGAGACTTTCAAGCAGGTGGCTGCCGTCGAGCAATGGCATGAACGGCGCTACAACAAGCTCATCGACTCCGTGCAGAGCAAGACCGTTTTCAAGAAGCCCCAGAAGGTTCACTGGAAATGCAGAAATTGCGGACGGGTGATGGAAGGCGTCGAAGCGCCGGAGAGCTGCCCCACCTGCCAGCACCCGAGAGCGTTTTTTGAGCTATTGGCTGAGAATTATTGATGTTTGGGGCGGGGGCGAACCCCGCCCCTCATTATCTTGACACCTGCCGCTGGTTTTCATATAGAAGAAACATCCTGTTTTCCTTCTTAAAGACCTATCACCCATCACCATCCTAGAGATGAATAGCAAGGAGGGCCACCATGAAAGCGATTTTCAGGTTACTCATGACAGGGTTGTTTCTTTCCCTGCTTGCCGCCCTACCGGCCGCGGCGCAGGAAATCACCGTCGCCCTTGGATCCGAGCCGACCACCCTGGACCCCCAGCTGAGGGAAGACGGCGGGGAAAGGGCGGTCAACGACAACATCTACGAAACCCTCATGGCCCGCAAACCGGACGGCACCCTGTTGCCGGGTCTTGCCGCATCCGAGCCGCGGCTTCTGGACCCGACGACCTGGGAGGTCAAGCTGCGGCCGGGGATCAAGTTTCACAACGGCGAGCCCTGCAACGCGGACGCGGTCGTCCACAGCGTCAAACGCATCATCGACCCCAAATTCAACTCCGAGCAGATGTCCTTTTTCATCACCATCAAGGGCGCTGAGAAGGTAGATGATCTGACGGTGAAGATTTTTACGGCCGGCCCTGACCCGATCCTCCTCTCCCGGCTCTACTGGATGAAGATGGTTCCTCCGGGGCATTCCAAAGACCCGAAATTCGCGGAGACCCCCGTGGGCACCGGCCCCTACAAGTTCGTCAGGTGGGCCCGGGGCCAGAACATCATCCTCGAAGCGAACCCGGCCTACTGGGGTCAGACGCCGGAGATCAAAAAAGTGACCTATCGGTTCGTTTCCGACCCCGGCACACGCCTGGCGGGTTTGAAAGCGGGCGAATTCGACGTGATCACGAACCTCCTTCCGGAATTCACGAAACAGGTTCCCCAGGCCATCCACATCCTCGGCCTCGAACTCCCCATCATCATCCTCAACGCCGACAGCGGGGTGACCAAGGATGTGAGGGTCCGGCAAGCCCTGAACTATGCCGTGGACAAAGCAGCTCTCGCCCAGGGGCTTTTCGAAGGATTTGCCCAGATCGCCCAGGGCCAGCTCCTGAGCCCCTCCTTTTTCGGGTTCAACAAGGATGTGAAGGCATACTCCTATGACCCTGAAAAGGCAAAGGCCCTGCTCAAAGAAGCGGGCGCGGCGGGTGCGACCGTCGAGCTGATCGGCACCGCGGGCCGATGGCTCAAAGACCGGGAAATGGTTGAGGCTGTCGCTGCCTACTGGGACAAAGTGGGCATCAAGGCCAAGGTCCGGATCTTTGAATTCAACGAGTACCTGAACCGTCTCTTCGATCGCAAAACCCGTGCGGACGCCATCTTCGTCGTCAGCTCCAACGAGCTCCTGGATGCGGACAAGAGCTTCTCTGCCTATTACAAGGCAGGAGGCATCGGCTCTTCCAACACCGACAAGGATCTTGCAGCATGGATCGATGCCGCGCGAACCGAGACGGATGTGAAGAAGCGAGCCGCCCTCTACCATCAGGCCGTCAAACGCGCCTATGACCAGGCTTATTTTCTGTGGCTCCTGAACATCGAGGACGTCTACGGGCTCAGCAAGCGAATGTCCTGGCCGGGAAGGGTGGATGCCAAAATGCTCGTGAGCGAGATGCGGATGAAGAAGTAGCAGAGGAGCCTGATGGGCCGGTACATTCTCAGGCGTCTGTGGCACGGCGCGATCGTCATCCTGGGCGTCACCATCTTTGTGTTCGTCGTCACCCGGCTGGTGGGGGATCCGGTAAAGGTCATGCTGCCCCTGGAGGCGACCCTCGAGCAGCGGGCGGCCTTCGAAAAACAACTTGGCCTGGACCGGCCCATCTGGACTCAGTTCCTCGACTTCATCACCGCCTTGGCCCGGCTGGACTTCGGCGACTCCCTCTGGCAGCACCGGCCTGCCATGACGATCGTGTTTGAAAAACTGCCCCTGACGCTTCAACTCGCTTTCCTGGGCATCGGCCTGGCCTTCGTTCTTTCCATCCCCCTGGGGATCATCGCCTCCTTGCGGCCTGGGGGCATCTCCGATCGCTCCACCATCTTCATGAGCCTGATCGGGCTCTCGGTCCCCCAGTTCTGGCTCGGCCTTCTCCTGATCGTTGTGTTTGCCGTCGGGTTGCGGTGGCTGCCCACCTCCGGGGTTGATACGCCGAGCCACATGATTCTGCCCACCATCACGATGGCTTTGCCCGCCCTGGCGAGGCTGGTGATGATCGTGCGCTCATCCATGATCGACGAACTCAACCAGCAGTACGTCAAAACATGCACGGCCAAGGGTTTGCCCTTTTACAGGGTGGTGGGTATTCACGCCCTGCGGAATGCATCCCTGCCCGTGGTTACCCTGTGCGGCTGGGAGCTGATTCGGGCTGTGGCCGGATACTCGGTGGTGGTGGAGACGGTTTTTGCCTGGCCGGGGCTGGGGCTGACAGCCATTCAGGCCATCGAGCGGGAGGACCTCATCCTTTTGCAGGCCATCGTCTTCTCGGTCGCCATTATCGTGGTCCTGATCAACATCGTCATGGATATTGCTTATACCCTGATCGATCCCCGACTAAAGCTTACGTGACATGGAATTCGAGTGCGGTTTAATACAGGTCAAATTGATTGCAAATTGCGTTCATATCATTCCGGTTTTCAGGCAAGATTCGTTCTTCGAATAATTTGGTTCACCACCGAGGCCCAGAGGACACAGAGAGAAGTTTTTGTTTGTCGGGAGATACCGACAAACAAAAAGGTTCTGCACCAGAACCTCTAAATGCCCAACATTATGAAAGGGTAGCGTTGCCGATTCCTAAGGTGCACAAAGGCATGGATCAAAAACCCTGTGCCATTGATTTGAGAGGATCTTTTCGTCTATCGGTATCTCCCGATAGACGAAAAAATATGTCCCTCTCGGTGTACTCAGTGCCTCTGTGGTGATAATTCTGTTATGGTCAAATATGATGGAATCCGTAGCCGGAAAAATGTGGAAGACCCACTGGCATGAACGGCTGGCCAATCTTCGCAGCCTGGGCCTAGAACTCTGGCGCGACAAGGCGGGCCTTACGGGCATTGTCCTGATGGCCGCCCTTCTTTTCATGGCCCTCGCCGCCCCGCTGATCGCGCCCCATGACCCCGCAGCCCAGGACCTGTGGGCACGACTCAAGCCGCCGGCGTGGAGCGAGAACGGGACCTGGAACCATGTTCTTGGCACCGACCATCTGGGCCGGGATGTGCTCTCCCGGGTCATCTACGGTTCCCGGGTCTCCCTCCTGGTCGGCGCTGCCGTCGTCCTCCTCGCCGGCACCTTCGGCACGGTCCTCGGCCTGGTAGCCGGATACTCCGGCGGCAGGACGGACAACATGATCATGCGCTGG
>JAGUZM010000009.1 GCA_020060805.1 Deltaproteobacteria bacterium
TGGGGGTATCCATTCGAGTGGGGTCACGAAGGCGAGTGGCAGAATGGAAGAAAGAATGAAAAGGGATGCAAAGATTCGCGCGCTGGTGGAGACCGTTATATCAAAAGTCAAGGCCTGACACCATGCCATGCACTGTTCTTTTCGGATCAAAGCCTATCCCAGCACTCCCAGAACAGAGGGAAGGACTTTTTGACACAGCCTTCTTCTATGACTTTGATCCCCGGCACTCTCAGGCCCACGACGGCCAGGCTCATAGCGATGCGGTGATCATCATGGGGGTCTACCACTGTTCCTGAAAGGGGTCTGCCGCCATGGATAATCAGCCCGTCAGGAAGTTCCTCTATCCAGCCTCCTAACTTTCCGAGTTCGAGGGCAATGCTTCGGAGCCGATCGCTTTCCTTGTACCGGAGATGGGACACATTCCTGATGATCGTCTTTCCCGCAGCAAAAAGAGCGATGGCCGCCAGCGTTGGAACCATGTCGGGCATGGAATTCATGTCCGCCTCAATCCCGCGTAGGGATCCGCCATGGACGAGCACCCGTTCTGTTCCTTTGACAACACTGCAACCCATCTGCTCAAGGATCTCAAGGAAACGGATATCTCCCTGCTTGGAAGTGAAAGGCATGATATTATTCGTAGCCACGGTCCCCCCGGTCACGGCCGCAGCAGCCCAGAAGTAAGAAGCGTTTGAGACATCCCCCTCAACAAAAAACTCGCAAGCCTTATACTTCTGACCGGCTGGGATTCTAAAATAGCCGTATCCATCACGGACAACGTGAGCTCCAAACTGCCCCATGACGTCAAGAGTGAGGTCAACATAAGGCCTTGAACTCAAATCTCCTTTCACTTCGATCTCCATATCAGCCCCTTCCGCACAAAGACCGGCCAAAAGGAGTGAAGTGACATACTGGCTGCTTTTGTTTCCCTCGATCGCCACCTTCCCTCCTCGGATGCCCTTTGCTTTCACGAGGACCGGCGGAAACCCGTCTTTTGCAACACATGAAGCCTCAACCCCCAGTTTACTCAAAGCACGAACAAGTCCTCCGATCGGCCTCTCTTGCATTCGTGGAGTGCCCGTAAGAAGAAAGTGTCCTTTGGCGAGGGCTACAGCAGACAGCAATAGGCGATAAGAAGTCCCTGAGTTGCCTAGGAAAATCTCTTTTGTCCCCAGTGAGGGTGCAAATTTACCCCCTATCCCTAGAACAGCAATCTCTCCCCGTTTGCCGGAGATCTTGACGCCCAGTTCCCGCAACGCCCTCAGAGTGAGGAGTGTGTCTTCACACTCTAGAAAGTTCTTAATCTCGCTTTGCCCTTCCGCCAAGCTGGCGGCGATCAGAGCCCTATGGGTTATGCTTTTGGAACCGGGAATCCTGACTGCTGCATCGATGGAGTTTCTGGTCCGAATCTCTTTCATTTAAATCCCGTTAATGCCCCCGTAACGGCAGCGGTCATATCATCGAGGGGGGCTTCAAGCCCGGTCCACAACCTGAATTGCTCAGCTCCCTGAAAAATGAACATGTCAAGACCGCTGACGGTGAGACATCCTTTTTCTCTGGCGACCTTCAGGATTCTTGTCTCTTTAGGGTTGTAGATGACGTCCATGACCACCATTCCCTCCCTGAGTCCATCTCCTGAAATGATGGATCTGTCATGGTGGGGATACATCCCGACAGGTGTTGTCTGGATGAGTATGTCCGCTTGGGTTTTCTCGGCCTTGTTCAATGGCACGAAGGGGCAACCGAGGGAACCCGCCAGATTTTTCCCATGTTCAAGAGAGCGGTTGCTGATAGCAATGTCAACATCATGTTCTCTTAGAACAAACCCTATGGCCCGGGCTGCACCTCCGGCCCCTATGATCAGGCAGGTTTTGCCGGGCAGTTGAACCTTCTGCTCCAGGGCATCCAGTGCTGCCTTTGCATCCGTGTTATACCCAACAAGGTGACCTCCTTCATTGACAACCGTATTGACTGCTCCGATCTTTTCGGCCAGGGCATCCATCTTATCAAGCATGGGGACTACCGCTGATTTGTGAGGTAGGGTGACACTCATCCCTTTCATTCCGAAGGCTTTCATCGCTCTCACACATCCCTGTATGTCCCTCGTCTCGAAAGCGAGATAAATGGCATTGAGATCCCTTGCAAGGAGAGCTGCGTTGTGCATGGCAGGGCTCAAGGTATGCCTCAGGGGATAGCCTACGACCCCATAAAGGGTTGTATGTTGATCAATGATCATTCGCCCAAAATCTCCAGCATTTTTTTCATCTCGGTGACAGGGATCTGCCCATCAGCGGATTCCTCCCCCTGTTCGAGGGAGGCAAAGGTCATGCATCCACCCAGGAGGGATGAAGCAATTCGGCTCAGGCGGCCCATGGACCCCATGCAGAAGGCTATGATCTTGATGTTGAGCTTTTGAGCTTTTGGAATCAAGTTCAATACCCGCAGATTGTCCTCAGGGGCCTCCGCCTTCGTGACGATTTTCACGATATCCGCACCTGTGGAGGCGAATTCCGCCAGGGTTTTTTCCAGGATGTCACGGCCCGGGGTTCCGTTGACGAAGTGGCAGGACAATACCACCTTGAACGTGCGTTGCGGTCGAAAGAATTCTTGCCGAAACCTTGGAGGCATGGAGCATTCCACATCCACCATGTCTGCTCCGGCATCGATGGCGCTCATGAGATAATCGGAGCGGGTTCTGAAATCCGCTGATCCTTTTCCACCTTGTTCTATGGACCGGTAGGTTGCCATGACAGGCTTCTGGGCGCATTGGACCATCTCTTCGAGGCGGAATGACTCCATCAGGTCGAGGCGAAATTCCAGCACATCGGCCAGCGGCTTCGCTCTGGCGATCTTTTCAATGGCCTCGCCGGTATTCCTGGCTGAAATGGGAACACAGATCATAGGAGAGACATACGGGTCATTCAATGTTCTTCCTCATCCTGGCCAGAAACTTTTGCATTTCATCGTAATCTTTTGCTCGGATGATATGCGTGAGATAAACCAAGCGGGAGTTGATTTTCTCGATCTGCTTCAGCGATTGAGGATTGAACATGATCTCAGAAAGCAGGTCGTCATTTTCTGAAAACAGCCCTCTGGCAATCTCGAGGTGTTTCCGAAATGTGGTCCCCGGTGCCTCCTGCTTTTCCATGCATGCAGCGAACACCATGGATGAGGCAAAAGGGATGGATAGGGAGTAAGCAATGGTCTTATCATGTTCTTCGAAGGTGTATTCGTAGATCTGAAGGTGGAGGCTTCTGTAAAAGTCTCTGAAAAAAGCCTTCCCCTCTTCATCTGACTCTCTGATGACGATGGCATTTTCATCGCGAAGATTCCCGATATTGGCAAAAGTGGGGCCGAACATGGGGTGGGTGGATACAAAGCGCTTTCCCAAACCCTCATACAGTTCCCTCAGGCCCACTTTCACTGAGGCAATGTCTGAAATAATGCAAGCCTCGGGCAGGAAAGGAAGAACACGGGTAAA
>JAGUZM010000238.1 GCA_020060805.1 Deltaproteobacteria bacterium
CCCCCATCTCGCCGAATTTCACCCGCCACTCCGGCAGGTGGTACCTGACTCTGATCTACCGAGAATCGGTTTAACGTGAGGCACCGCTGTGCAATCATTTTAGTGGTTGTAAACGTGAGATAACCTTTCAGTAGAAGAAGGGGACTTCAGGGACAAAAGCTTTCCCTTCACCACGTGGCCCGAGGGAGGGAATTCAAGGGTAGGTTCCTAATGTTGAATGGTTCCCGCCCCGGCCACAGATAGGAAGCTGCAGGAAATTCCTAGCGATGAGTGGCCGAGAGTTTTTAACAGGGTCAAACGGCGTTGTCAAGAAAAACCGTCTTGGCTGGGGTAGGGGGGAGGCACTTCTGGCGGGGCAGCGGTATTTCGGAATCAATGCGAATTGTGGACCCAGAGTTCAACATAAAATGAAGTTAAAAATATCAGTACATTATACGTCATCTCTTGATCATTTCACCGGAAGACAGTGGGCTGCGTTTGGGTTAGATCAAAAGCCCCTTACTGGCCCATGGGCGGCGGGTATTAAGAGCGCTTAAGAGCGGTGCCGCGCGGAAATCATCTTGATTGACCCCCGGTAGCGAATTTGCTATTTTTCCCGCCGCAGGAGGCGCGTTTTATCACGCGCTCCGCGCTCAAAGCCGTAAAGCATAAAGAAAGGGGGTGAACATGCGATAAAAGCTTAAGTCTGTTTCAGGGGAATTGGAAAAGGCTCATTTGCACTCATTATTAGGGAGGGAATTCAGATGAAAAGGTTCGTATTTTTTTTGAGCTTGATTTTACTTTTCCTTTCGTCGCCCGTTCACGCGCAGCCTCAGTCGATTCCGAATGGGCCATGGGTTGAAGCGGAACAAACAGTTCAATTACAAGCATTCTTGACCGTCGATGAACTGGAGAAAAAGCTGCTTGGGATTGAAGCCCGCTCCAAAGGCCGGCTCAAGGTGGAAGTCGCCGGCTATTCAGCGACTTTGGGCTATCCCATCTTTGTCGCGAAATTTGGCGAGCCTGATGAGAACAAAATTGGGATTCTGATTCAATCAACCATCCATGGGGACGAAGAAGCCCATGTCGTTTCCTGTGTTGAGTTGATTCAAACACTCGCAACCAGCGGAAACAAGGATGTGTTAGAAATCCTTAATAGAATGACTATTTGGATTATTCCTATGCTTAATCCCAGCGGCGTCATGTTTGAAGTGGACGGGAGTCGCTGGCCAAAACGCCTCAACACCCAAACGTGGGATCCGACGGAGTGGGGACTGCCATCCGGTCACGTTGCCCCTCACTATTATGGCTCCAGGTTCGGCGTTTATGGGTACGATCTCAACAGGGACTTTCACCCAAATTTGGATTTCGTTCTCAACCCGGCCACCAATAATAAGCCCAGAGGAAGCTCTCGTCAGGCTGGGTTTCTCGTGACCCCTGAAGCACGTGCCTCGGCCGCTCTGTTTAAGGCGCTCAAACCCAAGGCGTTTATCGATCTTCATCATCAGTACCCGACCTACGCCCAGGGCGTAGATGACAACGACATGAACACACTCCAGATTTTGGGTGTCGTGATTTCCGGAACTTCCTACACCGACCTGGATGGGAACCTCTATACGATTGCCCCCGAGGTACTCGCCCTGTCCAAACAGATGAACAGCCTTGTCTACCAAGAATTAACTGAAAACGGTAATTCGCATTTCGGCAACATTACGAAGTACGCTCCCATCAATTATCCCGGCTCGGCCCTGGGTGCCTACCAGTTGAATGGAGCTGCGATAATGCTGTTTGAAATCCGGGGCGGGTCAATATACGACACCGGGCAAAAAGCGAACGGTGTGTTCATCAAACAGACATTGAATGGATTGTGGGCAATCCTTATGGGGTTCGTGACAGGTGAAGTGTATGATATTGACCCCACCTTCTATGACACCGAGATTCCTGGTAGTGGCCCTCGCATAAGGAACCCACACCCGAACCCACAGCCATGAAGATGGAATGATTGAGATGGGATTCGCAGAAACATTAACATATTGACTTGTTACCAAAGGGTGATTCCCAGACAAAAGGCGGGGTCGCGAAGGCCCTGCCTTTTTTGTCACCTGGGGTTTTTGGCTTCCCTGTTGTTCTAAGTTCTGCGGACAGGCCCAAACCCGATCTATCGCCCATGCGACGGGACCACACCCCTTTTGATACCCTAAAGAATCGCGCGCCGTTTCGACGTTTCCCCGGGAACTCCGAATTAAGGCCGTAACTTTGGCGCGGATTGCATGGCATTCCTGCGGATACTCTTTTCGCTGAGGGGTTTCTGTGATAGAAAGTCGCCTGAATGCTACCCCGACGGCACGGGCAAAAAGAGCCCAGGGGACTGTTGACGACAAGGAAATCGCCCCTTTGATTCTTCTAAGCTCCCAGATCAAAAAGCCTCTGCCGAAAACCCGGTTCACCCGATTCCTGGTCCGGCTGAATCAACCCCAAACAAGTGGCTTTGAGGAGTGGGTGTTCCGCGAGGGGATGACCTTCGGCGCGCCCGATACCTGGTGGGCGGAAAAAGGGCCGCGGGCCAGGCCGCACGAGGGGCTTGACATCTGCTTTTTTAGCGACATGGAGGGAAGGGTTCTTCGTCTCCTGCCGGGGACGAAGATCCCGGTGATGTACGACGGGACTTTGGTCGCCTTATTGGACGATTTTCTCGGCAAAACGCTGATCGTGGAACACGGCATCCGCGATGAGGATGGAAGAGTGCTCTGCTCGATGTACGCTCACCTGACGCCGGACGAGACCATGCAGCCGGGCAGGGTCCTCCAGCAGGGCGATATCATCGCAGGGCTCGCCCCGGCCCCCTCAAAGGCCGCCATTCTCCCTCACTTGCACCTCTCCCTCGGGTGGGCCTCAAGGGCAATCGAGTATGACGCGCTCGACTGGCGCACCCTGGGCGAAGAGGAGAAGCTGGCCCTCGTGGACCCGCTGCCCGCTCTGGGCTGCGTCCCAGGAGGTTCCGCCCAGGTGGAACTTTCGCCAGATGGATTGCCGCCACAGGGGAGCTAAAGAGGCCATGTCTACCCACGAGGATCTGACTTGAAGGTGTAGTTCCCCTCCAGGAACTCGTCCACGTACCAATCCACCTGCCCGTCGTCCGAGAGGACCAAATCGAGCAGCCGGACAGACCCCATCAGCCTTCCCAGCATGTCGAGCTTTTCCTCCAGCACGTGGCTTTGGTACTTCTTCAGCTCCCCTCTGACCATGTCGCTCTTCTGGTCCACCTTGAAACCGAGCCTCCAGAGGATCTGGGCAATGAGAATGGCTCGCCTCGTTCGCCTTCCGATGTCCGCCGCGCCGCCCTTGAAATAGAAGTTGATGTAATTGTCGTTGATCTGGGGGCCGCAGTAGGTGTCAATCGTCGTGAAATGGAACCCCAGCCTGGCGCTGAAATTGAGGTAATAGCTGCCTATGATGGCATAGCTCGGCCCCCCTGCCGGGCCTTCGGCCAGAGGATCCCGCAGGAGAGACTCCGCTACCTTCGCCCCCGAATCGCGCGAACCGACGCCAAGGTCCTGCGACCAATCCACATCCTCGTGGGTCATTCCTTTTAGGAGGCCGCGAAACGGGCCGGAGCTCACATCCTCTATCAGGGCCTCCTTCACACCCGGAGAAAGAGAGAGCCCGCCGCCCAGGTCCACGACAAAAACCCTCAAAGGAAGGTACATCTTCAGCGGCACTGCCGTGATGCTTTCGGTCCGAACCTCCTCCCCGATCCGGAACATCTCCTGCATGGCCATCTCATGAGAGAACCGGATGATGTCGTGAAGGGTCTGACAGGCGTCGGGCTTGAAGTTTTCTTCCCTGGGATCGGTCAGGTTCAAAGGCGCGATTCGCTTGAGGGCCGAATGAACGGTGTTGTAAATGGGGCTCCCTTTCATCGGGTTAACCGGTTTTCTTTTTTTCAGGATCGCATCGATATGACCCCTATACACAACCCTGTTCGTCGCGTCGATGGTGACCTCCTCGCCGTGGGGAATCGTCTCCGTGGCTGTGCCGGTCCCGACGAGCGTCGGAATCTGGAATTCTCTCGCCACGGAAGCCATGTGGCCGGTGACGCTCCCCACATCGGTGACGATACCCCCGATCCGGCCCATGATGGGAACGAAACGGGGCGATGTCTGGCGCGCGATCAGGACCGCCCCCTCGGGGATTCGGTGCAGCTTGTGATCCGACGTGACCACATAGGCTGGGCCGGAAGCGGTTCCCTCCGATGCGGTTGATCCGCCCCTCAGAAGGACAAGGCCGGACGGCGGCTGGTGTTTCAGTGCGTGGCCTCGTTTCTGCTGCACTTCTTCGGCGCCGAACTTCTGGGAACCTCTCAGGGGGCGTGCCTGCAGGATAAAGAGCTTGCCGCTTTGATCGATCGCCCACTCGATATCGAGGGGGTACCCATAGTGCTCCTCCAGTTTCAGCCCGGAGTCGAGGAGCATCCGGATATGGGAGAGGTCCAGGCACGCTGTTTGCCTGAGGGATGCCGGGACCTCATGCTCCTTGATCCCTCCGCCGACGTCGGGGCTGAGCATGCACTCCTTGGCACCTTTTTCAGAAATCTCGACCTCCCCGGTCACCTTGTTGACCTGGTAGAAATCATTGGACGTGGATCCCTCGACCAGGCTGACCCCCAGGCCCCAGACCGCGCTGATCATAACGACCCCGTGACGGCTGTCGTTGGGGTCCACGGTGTACATGACCCCGCTCGTCTTCGCGTCCACCATGGCGATGCATGCCACGCTCATGATCACGTCCTCGTCAAAGTATCCCTTTCTCCGGCGGTAGAAAATCGCCCTCGGGTTGAAGGTGCTCGCCACGACTTCCCTGTAAGCGGCCGGAAGGTGGTCTTTGCTCACATTGAGAACGGTGGAATGCTGGCCCGCAAAGCTCGCTTCAGAGTCTTCTGCTGTGGCACTGCTTCTCACCGAAAGCCGCATGGGAGGCCTTGTTTTCTTCTCCAGTTCTTCGGCCGCGCGAAGGATTGCCTTCTCCAAATCCTGAGGAATCTCCGCTTCCAGGATCAGGGTCCGCAGTTGCAGGCTCACCCCGATCAGCTTCTCCGTATCGTTCACATCCAGGGTCTTGAGCCTGTCGGCAACGAGCGCGTCAAGTTGATTGTGTTCCAGGAACCGCTGGCAGGCGTAAGCGGTGACCGCGAACCCCTGGGGAACGGGCAGGTGAACCCGGTTATACACCTCTCCCAGGTTGGCCGCCTTTCCTCCCACTTCCGTGACATCTTCCAGGCTGATTCTCTCCAAGGGAATCACGAGCCCGGTCGGTTCCCGTTTTCTCTGCCGCCTCAGCTCGCCGAGGATAGACTGAGAGATCTTTTCCGTGACGTCGAAGAGCTCCGGGTACTTGGCTGCGGAGAGAGCATTCAGGTCCTCGACCATGGAAAGTGTTTCATCGATGAGGAGCTCTGTCTGTAACAC
>JAGUZM010000482.1 GCA_020060805.1 Deltaproteobacteria bacterium
AAACCGGAAATGGGTTTCCTGGGAGACCATGGCAATCTCTTTGGCGATATCCGCCCTTTTCAAGGCAAGAAGGTTTTTGCCGCGCACGAGAACTTCTCCCTGTTGAGGACTCAGTATCCCGTCCATGATCCGGAGAAGGGTTGTCTTGCCGGACCCGTTGGGACCCAGGATGCCCATGATTTCAGCTCCGTGGACCGGGAGGTCGATCCCTCTCAGGGCCCATGTGCCGTCGTAATGGAAGCTCACGTTCTTCAGGGTCAGGACTGGCTCCATTGGCTTCCTTTCGTCTTAAGTAGGTAGATAAAAAAGGGGGCACCCAAGAAAGCGGTGATGACCCCCACAGGGAGCTCGCTGGGTGAAATGACGATCCGGGCGAGGGTGTCTGCTGCGATCAGGAAGAGGGCGCCGGCCAGAGAAGCGACGGGGATGAGGAGGCGGTGGTCGGAACCGAAGGCCATCCTTGCCAAGTGGGGCACAATCAGGCCGACAAACCCGATGAGACCTGAAAAGGCGACCACGAGGCCTATGACCAGGGACACGAGAACGAGGCAGAGCTTCTTTGTCCTTTCCACCTCAGCTCCAAGCTGGAAAGCGCTCTCTTCCCCGGCCGTAATCAGGTTCAGCTCACGGGCAAAACCATAAAGGACGCCGGAAGCGATCAGCAGAACCGGGACGAGAACCAGGAGGGGTCCATACCGGCTTTGAGAAAGATCACCGTAGAGCCAGTAGAGCATGCTGTGGAGCCTGCTGTCAGCGGTGGTGGAGATGAAGAACATGATAATCGCCGTGAAGAACGCGTTGAGGATCACGCCGGTGAGTAGAATCGTCGACGACTCCATCCCCATTTTCCTTGTCCCCAGGGTGATCACCAGATACAGGGTCAAGAGGGCCCCTGAAAAAGACATGATGGGGACACCGAGGTTGAAAGTGAAGCCAAGAAAGATGCCCAGGACAGCGCCGAGGGCAGCGCCGCTGGAGATGCCCAGGATAAAGGGATCCGCAAGGGGATTTCTCAGCAAGGCCTGAAAGATGACCCCGCCTAAGGAGAGGGAGAAGCCGACGAGGGCAGCATGAATGATCCTGGGAAGCCTGATCTTGAGGAGAATCAACCGCGCCGGATCATCCGCCCCAAGAGAGCCGGTCAGTAGCCCGACCATCTTCTGGAGGGAGACTTCCGCGGTTCCAAGAAGCAGGGAAAGAGCGACGGCAAAAAGAAGAAAAACCCCGAAAGCCGCAGAAAGGAGAATGACCCTGGATGCAGTCAACGGTTTTCTTGTTCCCATGCAATCTCCTCGATCGTTCCACAACCGGCTCAGGGTAAACGGGAAGGGAAGAACAAGTCACGGTGTCCCGTGCACCGTAGGCCTCGTCCCCTTCAATTAAAGGCCTCAGGATGAATGAAGCGCGCCATGATCTCCAGCCCGTCAATCAGCCTGGGAGACGGCCGATCGATGAGGTCCGAGTCGATCAGGTGAACCCTGTTGTTCTGCACAGCGGGAATAGGCGTCCATTTCAGCCAGTCCTGCCTCGCTTTTTCAAACCGTCCCCCTCTTTCCATGGAAGAAAGGAGGATCACCTCGGGTTTTCTTTGAATCACTTCTTCTATGCTGATCCGAGGGTAGGTGATCGGCTCTTCCGCCGCCATGTTCATTCCGCCCGCAAGCCGGATGATGTCGTGGTGAAAGGTGTTCTTGTTCACGGTCATGATAGGCTGGATCTGGATCTGGAGGAATACGAGAGGCTTCTTCCTCGGGCCTGTTCTGCGGAGCACATGGTCTACCCGGTTGGTCAGCCTGTCCGCTAAGGTCTGGGCGCTGCCCGGCACCCCGCAGACACGGCCCAGAGTCTGAATCGTGTCGATCACCTGCTGGACGGTCCGGGGGTTGACGAAGAACACCTTGATCTCAGCCTGCTGGAGCAGGTCGAGGATGATGCGCTCGTTTCCGTCCACGGTGCCGATGACGAGGTGCGGTGACAGGCTGATGATCTTTTCCACGTTCAGGTTGACGTAACTGCCCACCTTGGGTTTGAGGCTCGCCTCCGGTGGGTAGTTGCAGTGGTTCGTAACCCCCACAACCTTCTCTCCGAGACCTAACGCATAAAGGATTTCAGTGAGATTGGGAGCCAGGGCGATGATGCGCTCGGGCGGCCGCGGGAGAACGATCTCCCGGTCGAGGGCGTCCATGAAGGTCGCACCGGAGGCTGGACCCGGCCAAACCGAAGTCACGATTGTGATGAGAATGATTAAAGCGATTTTAGGCTTTGCCTCCATCACTCCATTACTCCATTCATCCTTAACTCCACCGCTCCCACGATGCGACATTGCGCTTAGCATTTCCGAATTAGTTAGATCCTGAAAATCATCCCTCCTACCAGGACGCTCATCTCCGCAATTTCATTCGCCGCTCCGACGCAGTCGCCGGTGATGCCCTGAATCCTTCTCCAGCAGTAAAGACCAAAAAGAGCGGTCACCGCAAGGGAAAACCCGGCGGAAACCATGGCCGTTGTCAGTGATGAAAGCCAAATGGTGGCAAACCCCGCAACCACGAAGGAGATCAAGACTGAAATCCGGGCAAGTCCCCCGCCTTTCCCGAAAGGGGCTGCGATGCTTTCCGCACGAGCGTTGGGGAGGAAGGCAATGAGAAAGCCCTGCATGGATCGGGAAAACACGAGGCTCCACAGGACAATCACCGGGTCTCCCTTGTCAAGATAGAATTGCCAGCACCATGCTTTGGCCAGGATGGTGAAGACAATGGCACAGATACCGAACGAACCCATCCGGGGGTCTTTCAGGATTTGAAGGACCCGCTCCTTGGTCTTTCCCCCTCCAAAGGCATCCGCCACATCTCCCATGCCGTCGATGTGAAGGCCCCCTGTGAGCCAGGTTATGACAGCAAGGGAAAAGAGGGCCAGGATAAAGGGGTG
>JAGUZM010000318.1 GCA_020060805.1 Deltaproteobacteria bacterium
GATGAAAAGGAACTGGCTGCCGAAATCGAGAGAACTCAGGCCCTGCTACAGTATAGAAAAAGGATCGCACTCCCTTCGCCGGAGGCGGTTCATATAAGAAAAAGGCACAAAAACAACGCGAAGTTCAGGTCGCAGAAAAAAGATCAAAAAGGGGACACATAGGGGTCAAAGCGCTTAGAGTTGAGAAACCGACTGGCCGTCCATACCGAGGCAAGTAAAGACGGACAATCAGGCAACAGTCATTAGTTCCGCGCCGGCGAACCACGGTATTCAACCAGCTAGTCCCCAATACCGAGATATCCCAGCCAGGCACGATACCCACAGGAAATACTGCGCCACGCTGTGACATCAAGCTATGACATGCTGTGACAATTGCTGTGACAAGCTACGACATTGGATGTCGGGGCGAGGCAAACCGGAAATATGGTTCAACGCCGGTTCCGTCTTCTGAGGCGCGACCTGATCTTTGATAACCTGTTGACATTGAAGGTCTCCGGGTGACTGTGGGATAAAGAGAACAGTTATGACGAGGGTTGCAAACGGGGCTTGTGCTATGTACCGTGACTTTCCGGCTATCGGGAGGAGCACAGGTCGCCGGAGAAGAGCGGTGGACATGGCTGATGGAGGAGAAGACCTGTTAGCCTGAGAAATCCTTATTTTCAGGCGGCGAGAGCCTTTTTTGCTCATCTTTATACTTTTCCCCGATGGCTCTCCATTTCTCAAGAGCATGAACCAATGGCATATTCCACGGCCGAAACCGCGTGAATTCTGGCCGTATCGAAGAGTGGAACAGGGCAGTCTTGGTCTTTGATCAGCAAGCCGATTTCCGTGCACCCCAGGATGATGCCTTGCGCGCCGGATTCAACCAGCTCCTGGATGATCCGGACATATTCGTTCTTGGATTCCTTCTTGATCAGGCCGAGGCAGAGTTCCTCATAAATGATGCGGTCTACGGCCTTTCGGCTTTCTGCTTTGGGAACGATCACCTCCAGGTTGAACTTGGTTGTGAGGCGGCCCTTGTAAAAATCCTCCTCCATTGTGAAGCGCGTCCCCAGCAACCCGACGCGCCTTATACCGGAAGAGCCAATCTTCCTGGCAGTCGCATCGGCTATGTGTAGGATGGGTATCTGGATGCTTGCCTGAATGTCTTCCACCAGTTTGTGCATCGTATTTGTGCAAAGAACCAGGAAATCCGCACCCCCAGCCTCCACGCTCCTTGCCGCCAGGCTTAAGATCTTGGCTGCTTCCTGCCATTTTCCTTCGCGCTGCAAAACCTCGATCTCCGCAAAATCAACGGAGTACATGATGCATTTCGCCGAATGAAGCCCCCCCAGCTTCTCCTTGGTCGTTTCATTGATGACACGGTAGTACTCGATGGAGGATTCCCAGCTCATACCGCCGATGAGACCGATCGTCTTCATCTCTTCTCCTTGAATCGAAAGGAGCGATTTTGTAAAAAGCTTCACCCCTCTCTACTGGAAAATCTGGCTGTACGCAAAATTGGCCGTACCGCCGCCGGTGTGGAGAAAAATAACGTTCTCCCCTTTCTTGAACAACCCCTTTCCCACCAGGTCGATCAAGCCGGCCATCGCTTTACCCGTGTACACAGGGCAGAGGATGACGCCCTCCGTTCTCGCGACCGTTCGAATCGCCTCGATTCCCTTCTCTGTCGGAACGCCGTAAGCTTTTCCCATGTAGTCGTAGTTGACCGAGATCTCCTCTGGGGTGAAATCAAAACCCTTCACCCCCAGGAACGCGAGCGTCTTGTTTGAGAGTTCTGCGATCTCCTCCGCTTTTTCTCTGGTGTGCCGGCTGATGCTGAGGCCGACGACCCTGGCCGGCAGGTTCAGCAACCGCACACCCAGTTCTACACCCGCCTGCGTCCCCCCCGTACCGGTGGTGACGACGATATAATCCATCTTGATCCCCATTTGCTCCGTTTGTTCCTGGAGTTCGACGGCGGCATTGATGTACCCGAGATTCCCCAAGGGCGTCGCTGCGCCAAGTGGGGCTGCATAAGGGACCTTTCCGGCCTTGCGGAGCTCTTCTGCTATTCTGCCGGTGATCGGGCATTCGCCCTGGATCTCCCTGTCCTCTTCCTCCTGAGGGATCTCCTGAAACCGCAGCTCGCACCCCATGATGTGATCGAGGAGCAGGTTTCCCTGGAAGTTTTCTGGCTTCCGTCCTTCAAGAACAAGGATGACCTCCATGCCCAGCTTCCTCGCCGCCGATGACATCTGGCGGGCCCAGTTCGATTGAAGGCCGCCGATCGTGATCATGACGTTTGCTCCTTTTTTCACCGCGTCGGCCATGACAAACTCAAGCTTTCTTGTCTTATTGCCTCCGAAAGCAAGGGCTGTGCAGTCATCCCTCTTGAAGTAGATATTCGGCCCCCCCAGGAGGGTGCTGAGGTTTCTTGCATGCTCCAGGGGTGTCGGCAAATTCGTCAGGGGTATCCTGTCGTATCCCGCTATAAGCTTCTTGACATCCATAACTCTTTCCTCCTTGCCCGACATTTTGTGGATGAACAAAACAACCTACCCTGGAGGGCATGGGGGCGAAAAAAGGCCGGCTCCTTTCCCTGTCAGGGTTCTCTTTTTCTACCCGATCAAACTCGGAACCCAAAGAGAAATCTTCGGGAACAGCGTCAGCAGAATCAACGAGACAAGAAGGGGCCAGTAAAGTCCGAGCATTTCCTTGAATACCTGGTCTGGAGATGTGTTTGCTATTTTCGCAACCGCATAAACCCCTACCCCCAGGGGTGGTGTGAACATCCCTATTTCAAGGTTAAAAACTATGATGACGCCGAGATGGAAAGGATCCACGCCAACGGCCCCTGTCACTGTGAGAAGTATGGGAGTCAGTATAATCAGGGTTGAAACCATTTCCATGAACATGCCTATGACCAGGAGCATGATATTGATAAGCACCAGGATCATTATCGGATTTTCTGAAATCCCCAGGAACCAGCGGGTGACCATCTCAGGAAAATGCTCAAGAGTGAGGACTTTTGTCAGAAACCCTGCAACGGCGATGATCATGAAGATACAAGCAATGGATTTATAGCTCTCCACGAGGGAGCGTTTCAGCTTCTGGAAGCTGAAAGTTCTCCTCAGAACTTGGGTGGCTATGATGTAGATGACGGCGAAGGCTCCGGCTTCGCTGGGGCTGAATACTCCCACGAGCATGAGGACGATCATGAAAGGCACGAGGAAAAGCATGGGAAAGGCGTCCAGGAAGGCTTTGAAAAAACTTTCTTCCTTTTCACTCCGTGGGTTGCTCTCGTTGAAAGGTCGCATGCCTTCAGGAATGGGCAGTTTTTTTCGAATCTGGAGCACGACAAACACATAGAGTACCCCTGTCAGCACGAGAGCGGGCAGCGCCCCTGCCAACAGCGCCTTCAACGTCGAAATTTGAGCGGTAACGGCATAGATGATCAAAGGGATGCTGGGGGGAAACAGGGGTCCGATAATCGATGTGGCACACACCAAGGCTCCCGCATAGGCCTCGCTGTAGCCTTCATCTTTCATCGCTTTGATCTCTATTTGCCCAAATCCGCCGATGTCCGCCACGGCAGAACCTGAAATGCCGGAAAATATCAAGCTATTGATCACATTGACTCTGGCGGTGTATCCCCTCTTTCGCCTCATCAGGACACGGGCAAATTTGAATATCCGCTCCGTTTCGCCAAATTCGTTCACCAGGCTCCCCATGAGAATATAAAGCGGCCCTGCCACCAGGGGAAAAGAGTGCAGGGCTTGAAAAATAGAGTATGCGAGCAAGGAAGGGGGTAAATCATTAACGAGGGCATAAAACAACGCGGAAATCCCCATGGCGGTCAGGACCGGCATACCGCTCAGCAGCAGAATCACGAAGATGATCATGACGGCTAGCAGCATATCTAGAGCTCTTGGTTCCTCAGGGTTCGGACCAAACTGTTCGCAATCACGACGAGCCAGAGGACGCAGGACACCACGATGATGGTATGAATCCAGATATAAGGTATGTCGCCCGCAGTGGTTTTCAGTTGAATGATGCCGGGAATCAATTCCCTTTCCCCGTTAAGAATCCAAAGGACAAGGATGAAGGTCAGTGACTTACCCCCCACCGTGACCACTTTCCTGCCCTTCCGGGGCATTCTTTGGAAGAAGAACTCAACCTTTATGTGGGAGTTCTCTTTTTCGACCATGCTGATGCCCAAGAGCACGATGGCAATCAGGGTGAACATGCTCAGCTCTTCAGGAAATTCGAGAGGTTGGTTCAAGAGCGCCCGGGAGAAAACCTGCGCGCCGATGGCACCTGTGACAATGAACAGGAGCACAAATTCGATGTACTCTATAAGCCTTTCAACCACGCCCAGAAGTTTTCTCATGCCGAGGCCCTCTCCCCTCCCTCTCGGATCCTCATTTTCCCAAAATCTTCTGAATCTCCTGGTACATATCTCCCCAGTCATCCTTGTACTTCTGGTACACTGCCTCTTTGATCTTGGCTGTGTCAAAGGCCAATTTCTCCGGGCCGATGATGGTCATCCCTTTTTTCAGCATCTCCTGCTTGAACCCCTCGTTGTTGTCGTTGATGTACTTTGTCACCGCATGTCTCGCTTCATCACCTGACGCCAGGAGATGCTTCTGATCCTGAGGAGACACTTTCTCCCACGCTGCTTCGTTCATGAAGACCCCTGACAACGTTGGATTGTGTCCCGTGAGGATGTAGAATTTCTGAATCTCATGAAGCCCTGTCGGCACGACATAGCACTGGGGCATGCCGGTTCCGTCGATCATTCCGGTCACGAGGGACGAGATCACTTCACCCCAGCTCATGGGGGTCGGTGTTGCGCCCATCGCCTTCATCGTCTCCATATAAACTTTGCTCGGCAACACCCTGATCTTGAGCCCTTTCAGATCCGCCTCTTTGTAAACCGGGGTCTTCGTGGTCAGGATATTCTGCGGGCCCCATGAGTACGTCGTGAGAAGCCGGACACGGCTCCCTTTGAAGGTCTCGTTGATCTTTCTCAATACCGGGGAATCTGGAGCGGTTATCTTATACAGCTCTTCGTCGGTTTTGTACGTAAAAGGCATTTCCAGAATTGACAGATACTTACATAGGGCGAGGGCTTCGGTCACATTGTGCTGGCTGAAATGGGCGATCCCCGTTTGCGTTCCCTCAATGTTATTCCCGGTCAGGGTGCCTCCGTAGTAGACTTCGATTTTGACCCTGCCTTCCGTCTTTTTCGCAACCAGGTCCTTGAAGGTCTCACAAAACACCCCGGCAGCAGATTTCTGTGCATTGATATCGCTGAACTTCAACACAAGGGGATTGTCCTTTGCCCAAACACCCCCGGACAAAAAGCCGACGCAAAAACATACCATGAGTAGAAAGAGCGCAGGCCCTTTTACCAGCCTCCTCATAATGTCACCTCCTGATCTTATTTTTCTGAAATTGTATGTATCAATCATCTCCTCCTCACATGCCAGGTCTGCACCACCTCCTTTCACCGATCAACGGGTAAGGGACCATTGAGAAGCGCTTGAAACTCCACGGGCAGGTCGCACAGCCGGCCTCGACGCATGAAGACCTTATCACCGAACGTGATGGTCGGGGCCAGATAAACCATATCGAAGTGGATCGGCGCTTGGTTCATTCCCCCAAAACCGCTGTTGTTTCCCAAAGCAAAATGCCCTGTTCCGTAGACCCCTTCGTCCTCGATGATGACGCCCCTCACTCTTCCTCTTGGGTTTAACCCGATAGCGAGTTCAGCGATGACCTGACATGCTGAATCATTCGCCTTATCCAGCAGCGCCCGTAGCCGTTCTGCTTCCTTGCCGCCATAGATGGACCGCACCCTTCCCTTTTCGACCTCAATCGTCACGGGATGTTCCATCAGCCCGATGCCCGTCATGGCCGCGTCAATAACAATCCTACCTTCCGTGCGGTCTTCGATCGGGGCGATATACACCTCCAGGTCCGGGATCCCTATCATCTGGCCGGGAGTACGGCAAATGCCAGAGCAGGATGCCGCTTTCCTGCCCGTGACGTCTAGCCTGAGATCCGTTCCTCCGGGAGACGTGACATGCACTCTCCCTGCCCCATTGAATCTCTCCGCCACGAGGTCTACGAGAGGTTTTAATGCTGGAAAATCCGCCTCGATACCGCCCGAAGTCAAAGTCTCTTCAGTACACGCAGTTAAGACGATACACCGAGCACCTCTTTTAAGCGCCGCTGCCAGCGCCGCTGAATGACCCAGGGTTTGCGTCGTCGGCGTGAAAATAACGTCTGCCCCACCCATGGCGCCCGCTATGACATGACTTGGCTCTTCCCCCGGCATCTCCAGCGGAGGCATCACCATCACTTTGACATCCCTGGCGATCGCTTTCGCCGCTGCCGCAAGCGACTCTGCAACAGATGGTGGAATACCCGTATCTGTGATGATCAGAACCCTCTCCCCAGGGACCACCCCCGCACAGACTTCCACTATTTTTCTGGCCCCTTCAGCAAGTTCCAGATGTCCCATCATGTAAATGCCTTCTGATCGTTAGGGTCCAAGAAAGGAAAAAGAAGCGCTCTTCTAAGCTGAATCCGCATCCCTCGCGAACCCTGGAGTCGGAAGCGGGAATAACGGTTTCCCCGTAGCGAACGCAGCTCATCGTTATTTGCTCATCCCTTTCTCAGAGGACTACTTTTCTTATTCTGTCGATGAAGTACTGAACATGGACTCGCATGAGTTCACCGGCCGCCTTTGAGTCACGGCTCTTAACAGCCTGCCATACAGCCCTCAACTGGTCTAGGACATCCTTGGAAGAGACGATCATGGTCAACGAGGAACTCCAAAGCCGAGCGCAACGGCTGTGGAGATTTTCGTGAAATTCTTTCAAAATCGGGTTTCTCGCCGATTCACACATGATTTCATGGAACCGGAGATCCATTTGGATCAGTCTTGGATGCTTTTCAGGCAGGTCAGTGCCGATGATCTCATTCCCGCCTATGATCAGGCGATCCAATTCATCGAGTTCATCGGGCCTTATGCGCTGAGCTGCCAATTCTCCCACCTGTTCCTCCAGCTTCACTTTAACCTCAAAAGCAAACCGGATCTCATTCATATCAATCGGGCTAACATAAGTGCCGAATCCCGGCGCGGCATTGACCAGCTTCATATCCCTCAGTTTCAGCAAAGCTTCCCTGAGAGGGGTCCGGCTAATGCCAAACTCGCCGCACAGCTCTTTTTCTGAGAGCTTCATGCCCTGAGGGTACTCCCCATGAACGATTCGATCCCGCAGCGTCTGGAATACCTGCTCGGAAAGCACTGATTGTTTAACCACCTGTTATCTGTGTAATATATTTTAAATCATATGATAAATATGATGACTTCTATAGGAAGTCTTTTTTTGTGTCAAGGAAATGATTGATCCCTGGGCAGCATTTTTCGGATACAGAATGAGCGCGGGGTTGTCCCCACTCGTTCCTCGTCTAAAGGTGGAAAGGGTTCCCTGTCTTAGGTTATTCCTTGTTTTGCAGAACCCCCATCTCCCCAATATTCGAAAAACACGAGGCAAATCGGGTTGAGCGCCAGGAGGGGCCCACGGTTGCATGGGGCTGAAAAAGACCTAGATTTAGGCCAGTAAGGAGACCGGTGCCAATGTTATCCTCTTGAGAAGGAAAGGGGATGAGTGATGGACAAGAAATGGAGCGTCTTTATCGCAGAGACCCATAGGCTTTTTCGAGAGGGTCTGCGGGCCATGCTCAATATCCGGCCGGACATCCAGATTGTTGGAGAAACAGAGGACGGGATCGAGGCCATCCGGTATACCCAAAGCCTTAAACCCGATCTCGTGATACTGGACCTGAACCTTCCCAGAATGAGCGGCATTTCAGCCATAAGAACGATTAAAGGGGAGAGTCCGGAGATCAAGATACTCGTCCTGACCGATGATCATGGGGGAGAAAACATCACCGAAGCCCTTCAACTGGGTGCGGATGGCTATTGCCTGAAGGACATCTCCCGGGAGGAACTCTTCTGGGCCATAGATACGGTCATGGCCGGGAAACCCTATCTGAGCCCTCAAATCGTTGAAACAATCCTCCGCAGATGCTTGATGTGTCTCGGCAACGCAGGCTCCGACGGCCCATGGAGTGATCTCAGCCCGCGGGAGAAAGAAATCCTCAAACTGATCGGCGAGGGCTTCAGCATCAGGGAGATCTCAGAAAGTCTATATCTGAGCAGAAGGACGGTTGAGAAGCATCGCTATAACATCATGAAGAAACTGAACATCCACAGAACATCCGCCCTTGTCGCGACGGCGGTGGAGAATCATCTGGCGGTCACCCGGTGACCTACCTTTCTTAAGCGAAACCGGCTGTGTCCCTGATGGACGCAGCCGGTTTCTGGTTTATCCGCACTATTATTTATGATTGCTCCTGTCTTTTCGTGCCAAGGCCTTAGGAAGTCCTAAAACACGAAGCTGGGAACCTCCCCTCGGTAATCCAGTTCAGGAGCATCGGGCCTCGTTGAATAAGGAGCGCTTTTCATCTCCATTTTAATGGATCTATCGAAGGGGAAGATCGCTTCTCCTTCTCGGTAGAAACTGTGCACCTTTGGCTGGTACTCTGCACTGCATAGGACCAAGCACGGTGCCTCGCCCCTGTATCCGTACGCTTCAGGAACATCTGACCGCACCATCGGGTATGCGCTCGTACCTTTCATCGAGCCGGCAAAGGCCTGCGCGGCCAGAACCAGAATGACGAGGGTGATCACGCTGATATATGGGATAAATTTGGCTTTCATGGTATCACCTCCCTTTTTCTGCCTCGAACCTAAGGGCCGGACGGACGGCTGTCAACGGACAGAAAAAGCTTATTTTTCCCGTGAAAAATACGTACAGGATGGGCAAAAGAGATGCCCCTA
>JAGUZM010000102.1 GCA_020060805.1 Deltaproteobacteria bacterium
CGCGTTCACGAGAAACCCGGGGACGGGTGAAAACCGTCTCTTCGGGGAGTACATGATCAACGCCCAAGGGGAGGATGTCGTTGCCGGAATCCGGACACCCAAGCCGATCTCCGAACTGCGAAAGGACATGGCGGAAGCCTACCGGGAGCTCGAGAGCCTGAGGCACACCCTTGAGAAACACTACAGGGAAGTCCAGGACTTCGAGTTCACCATTGAAAAAAGAAAGCTCTACTGCCTCCAGACGAGAAACGGAAAGATGAACGCCTCGGCACTGATCAAGACGTCGATCGACATGGTGAATGAGGGCATCATCAGCGAAAAACAGGCTATCCTGAGGGTTCAGCCGGACATGCTCGCTCAGCTTCTCCATCCAAGGCTTGATCCAAAGGCGAAGGTGAAGGTGCTGGCCCAGGGACTGCCCGCGTCGCCAGGCGCCGGGTCCGGAAAAATCGTCTTTGACGCGGACCGGGCTGAGAGCAAGGCGAAACTGGGGGAGAAGATCATCCTGGTCAGGGAGGAGACAAAACCGGACGACATCCACGGGTTTTTTGCAGCCCAGGGAATCCTCACCAGCCGGGGGGGCAAGACCTCTCATGCCGCCGTGGTGGCGAGGAGCATGGGCAAACCGTGCGTTTCCGGGTGCGAGGCCATCGTCATCAACCATCTGGCCAAAGAAGCGGTGATTGCCGGGGTGACCCTGAGAGAAGGGGACATGATCACCATCGACGGAGGCACGGGAAACGTCTATCAGGGGATCGTTCCCACGATCGAGCCTGAGTTCGTGGAAGACCTTCTCGTCCTGCTCCAGTGGGCGGACGATTTGAGCGAACTCGAGGTCCGGGCCAACGCCGATACCCCTGAGGGGGTTTCGAAGGCGAGGAAGTACGGGGCCCGGGGGATCGGGTTGTGCCGCACGGAGAGAATGTTCAACCAGCCAGAACGATTGCCCATCGTCCGTGAGATGATCCTGGCGGAGACGCCGGAGGAGAGGAAAAAAGCCTTGGCCCGTCTCCTGCCTTTCCAGCGGGAGGACTTCAAAGAGATTTTCAAAATCATGGATGGCCTTCCCGTGACCATCCGGTTGCTGGACCCGCCCATTCACGAGTTCCTTCCATCCGAGGATGAACTGGTCGTTGAGATCAACCATTTGAGGGAGCTGAAGGGCACGGTGGAGCTGATGGCAAACCTGCCGGAGACCCTGAGGCTCCTGGACCCTCAACTGCACGCGAAGTATTCGGCCAACCTGGAGACGATCACCCACGGGCTGGAGGAACTGCGGCACAAGCATTTGGCGGAGGGCCTCCTGCGGGAGAAGGAAATGATGCTCCAGAAGGTGAAAGCCCTAGCCGAGACGAACCCGATGCTCGGGCACAGGGGTGTCCGCCTCGGCATCACCTACCCGGAAATCTATGCGATGCAGATCCGGGCGGTCCTGGAGGCGGCAGCGGAATGCCTCAAGGAGGGAATCCACGTCCTGCCTGAAATCATGGTTCCCCAGGTCTGCACGCTCCAGGAGCTGATTTTTGTCCTCAAGCATGTGAACGAGATCCACGACGAAGTGGAAAAGCAATTCGGGATCCAGGTGCCGCACAAGTTCGGGACCATGGTGGAAGTGGTGAGGGCCTGCATGCGGGCGGGCCGGCTCGCAGAGCTTGCCGAATTCATGTCCTTCGGGACGAATGATCTGACCCAGGCGACGTTCTCCTTTTCCAGGGAGGATGCGGAGAACAAGTTTTTGCCCCTCTACAACGAGCGGGGTATCCTACAGCACAACCCCTTTGAGATCCTGGACATCAAAGGGGTGGGCCGCCTGATGATGATCACCGTGGAGTGGGCGAGGAAAACGCGACCCGACATCAAAGTCGGAATCTGCGGCGAGCATGGGGGACATCCGGACGCGATCCGCTTCTGCCACCATATCAAGCTGAGCTACGTGTCCTGTTCGCCCCCGCGGGTGCCCATCGCGAGGCTCGCGGCAGCCCACGCGAAGTTGAAGGAGGGAGAGTTCAAGCTGGTTTGACGGGGCGGTGAGTGGTCCGTTGTCCGTCGGTGCCTGCTCTTCTCCTGGCTCCTGGCTCCTGACTCCTGTTTCTTACTGTCCATGCCGGGAGAGATCGTAGATTCTGTGGGCCAAATCGGAGAGCCTTTCCAAGGCGGCGGAGCGATCCAGGTTTGCGTCGGAGCTCGCCTTGGACACTTCCTTGGTGATCACGGACAGGGCGTTTGTGAAGTTGATCCTCGACAGGGCGGCGATGTGATCCACGACGCCCAGCTTGTAGAAACGCTTTCCGAGGTAATTCATCTTCTTGAGGACCTCTTCCTTGCGGAGCCCCATGTTTTTCTGCTGGGTCATGGTCTTGACAGCGATCCAGTAGGACTCGAGGAAGGTCTTGATCAGGTTGGCCCAGATGGGAAGCTCCTCAAAGCCGTGCCTGGTCACCTTGAAACCGCGCTCCTCGGAAGACTCCAGCAGGTATCCTGCGGTGTGGAAATCGTTGATCGCCGTGGCCACGAAAGCCTCCGGATTCGTCTCTTCGTTGAAGGCGAACTCGTTCTTGAACAACTCCGACATGAAGGTATAGTCTGAGACGACGGAATCCAGGGTCTTCACCTCTTCCTTGCCCGTCAGGAGGGAGGCGGCTACCAGAGCGTGGTGCAGGAAGTAGTGCATGATGCAGTTCTTGTAATATTCCAGTTCGATTTTCTTGTCGTCCTCCACGAAGTAGAACGTCTCTTCATCCCCATCCCCGCCTTCCAGGGAATCCACGACCTTCCAGTTGATGAGCAGGGTCAGGGTTTCTTGCACCGCAGAGGGAAGATCGTCCAGGCTCTTGACCACGGGCACAGCGTGCTTCCGGAGCAACCGCAGGAGCGTGTTGGACGTGTCTGCCAATTCCTCGTACAGGAACCCCCGGCGGTGGTACCCGAGGATGGCCGTCGCGATGAGAGACAGGGGCGTGACGGGAGTCACCTGATTGATCGATTCGATCAGGTGAAAGGCGAGTTTGCGATCCATCAGGCGGGACGATCCGCCTCTCTTTTCAAGGTACTCGTTCAGGGACAAGGGTTCGTTGAACTTCAGATAGATCTTTCCGTACCTTTTCTTCAAAAACTTTCTCGCTCCGATGATTTGTTTCAGGCTCTCCTGCTCTTTCGCACCCCCCTCGATCTCCTTGATGTAGGATTTCTCTTCCAGAATCCGGTCATAGGCGATGGAGGCGGGGACAAAGATGAGGTCTTTGCACGCGCCCTCGGCATGGGCATGAAGGAGGATGGAGAGGAACCCGGTCTTGGGCAGGACCAGCTTGCCGTTGCGGCTTCGTCCCCCTTCGATGAAGAACTCAATCGGGTGCCCTTCTTCCAGGAGGGCCTTGATATAACGGTTGAACACCTCGACGTAGAGGGGCTGCCTGAAGGAGCGGCGGATGAAGAAAGCGCCCGTTTTTCTGAAGATGTGGCCCATGGGAAAGAAGGCGAGGTTCTTGCCTGCCGCGATCCTGGGGATGTGCATATGGTGGTTGTGAAGAATGTGGTTGAGGACAAGGTAGTCCACATGGCTCTTGTGGGAGGGGACGTAGACCAACGGGCCCTTCCTGGCCCACTCCCGGACCTTGGCGATACTCGCTTCATCCACTTCGATGCCCTCGAACATCCTCTTCCAGAGCCAGCTGAGGCCGAGTTGAAAGACCTCGATGTAGGTGCTGTTGTAATCGGCCGCGATTTCATCAAAAAACTCTTCCGCCTTTTTCCTGACGTGGCGCAATTTTCTTCCGCCGCTGTTGGTCGCGTTTTCGATCTTTTCGCTGACCCTGCGGTCCATCAGGACGATTTCCTTGAGCTGTTGCCTGGACTTCATGATGGGGCCGAGAATGACCCTCTTCTGGTTGTCGATGCTTTCGATGAGGATTCTCCTGACATCAGAGGCCATCTCCCGGCTGGTGCGTCCCGATGGCTGGCTTTGCAGGTAGTTTTTCAGGTTGAGAGGCTGCCCGAAATCAAGGATGGACCGGCGCTGGTACCTGAAGAAGAGGAGCGTTTTCCTGAGCACACCGGGGTTGTCCTTAAACCCAAAGACGATGCTGCTCAACCCGGCGTGATCTTTTTCCGCCGTCTTCTGGTAAATGATCAGCTGAGGCACGATCAGGATGGGCCGATCCATCTCTTTCTGTGTTTCCAGCAGAAACTCAAGGTGGTCCTTTTCGGAGTAGATGAACTGCTGGGTAAATACCTTCGGGTCGATCAGGGAAATAAAGGAAGGAATTCCCTGCTGGATGGCGTCCTTGTAGAACCCGGTCTCGTAAGGGCTCGGAAACTTCCGGTGCCGTGAAGCGTACCGGAGCTGGGAGAAAATCGTCTTTACAAACCGGCCGAAGGGTAATAACATGGAAAGGTCAAGATCAAAAGCTATCTTTGGATAAGGAAGTTCTCTGCTCCTGAAGCTGTAGTGTTGAAGAAGGAAATCCGTCTGGCCTCGGTACTTGATCGCGTAGACCAAGGTCCCTTCCTTTTGCCATTGCTTCAGACTTTCTTTCATGTTTTCATCGAGATCGACCCTGCTGAACATCCGTTGCAGGATCCAACCGAGAAAAAAAGCCGGCTTGTCGTCGAGAAGATAGGGATAGAGGATGTGGTCGCCCCGATCGGCCATGGTAAGGTGTTTCGCCTCTTTCTCTGATGAAAGAATGGTGCTCGGGTAGGGTAAAACAGATTTGTGATTCAAATCAAGCTTTTTGTGCTCACGGGGGGACCCGAAAAAAAACCTCCAAGAGAAAGTTCTGTTGACAAACGCTGAAATGCTACGTAGCCTTTAATCAGTCAAAAAATTTCCACGGAGGACAGCATGCTCAGGCCCATGGTCATATCTGGATTGACCGTTGACCCCTTAACGAACAGCCCGATTGTCATTCTGAAGGAAGTGGACGGGGAGAGGACGCTTCCCATATGGATCGGCTTGCTGGAGGCGACGGCCATCGCGAGCGAGCTGGAAGGAATCAAGTTCTCGCGACCCATGACCCACGATCTTCTCAAGAATATCATGGGCGTTGTGGATGTGAAGGTGAACCGGGTGGAAGTCTGTGACCTCAAGAACAACACCTATTTTGCCCTGATTCACATCAACCACGGCGGGAGAGAGATGTCGATCGATGCGAGGCCGAGCGACGCCCTCGCCCTGTCCCTCAGGATGGGCGCCCCCATCTTCGTGGCTGAAGAAGTGATCACGAAGTCAAGCCAGATTGATTTGAAAGCCGAGGCCGAGGATAAATCGGAGCAAGGGAAGAAGTGGCAGGAAATCCTCGAAAAGCTGAACCCGGAGGATTTTGGCAAGTACAAAATGTAGCACCCCGCGGTCTCTAAAGGGATGGGCCTAAAAAGCTGTGAAGGGTTGTTTTTCAGGGCGTGGCTTTAGGGAGGCGGGTTTTTTTTTGTTTTCGGGAGAGGACGCGCAGCCATGATTGATCTGCACACCCATTCTTTTTTCAGTGACGGTGATCTGATCCCTTCGGAGCTCGTCCGAAGGTTCGAGGCCCTGGGTTACGCTGCGGTGGCGATCACGGACCATGCCGACTCCTCCAACCTGGACCATCTCATCCCGAGGATTGTCCAGGTCGCTCACGACCTCAATCAATACCAATCGGTCAAGGTCATCCCAGGGGTCGAGCTCACCCATGTCCCCCCGAAGCTCATGGCGACCTTCGTCAAAAAAGCGAGGGCCCTGGGGGCGAAACTCGTCGTGGTTCACGGAGAGACGATTGTCGAGCCTGTCGCTCCCGGTACCAACAGGGCGGGGCTGGAAGCGGGCGCGGACATCCTCGCTCATCCGGGCCTGATCAGCCCTGAGGAGGTCCAACTGGTCGCGAAAAAAGGCGTCTTCCTGGAGATCTCCGGCAGAAAAGGACACAGTTTCAGCAACGGCCATGTCGCGGCTTTGGCGACCCGGGCCGGGGCCAAACTCGTCCTCGACTCGGACGGCCATGGGCCTGGAGATTTCATGACAGAGGAATTTGCGCGGAAAGTCGCGGAGGGCGCGGGTCTGCCGCCGGGTTCGTTGGAGCGCCTTCTCTCCGATGCGCGGGTCTTGGTGGAAAGGGCCGGCTTTACGGTTTAGGCCTCTCAGCCGGAATGTTCACCCGCTCGCTCTAGCTCTGCATTGCCTGTCCGCTTCACCCATGACGCGGGTTTTTCTTGAGCCCTTTCCGGGCTATCCATCCGGCATACAACGCTACATTCCAGTCTGAGATGATGAAGGGAAAGGGAAAAAGATACGTTTTCCACGTGGCAGGTGTCCTCGCCGTAGGCTTCTGGCTTGTCATGATCGCTTTGCTGGTGAGGGAAACCCAAGCCCCCCGGCCGGTGGTTGTGCAAGGGGATGAGGCGGTGCGATCGATCGATTCCCCTGACCGGGAGTGGAAGGAGGTCTTCCTGAAGGATCGCAAGGTGGGATACGCCGTCAGCCTGATCAAGCCTTTTGGAGAAGGGTATTTCATCCAGGAGGAAGCGTTCCTCAAGCTTAACCTGGCGGGTCTGGGAAGCGGCATTTACACCTTCACCCAGGCTCAGGTGGATCGCACGTTCAGGACGAAAAGCTTTTATTTTCTGATGACCTCCGGGGTGGTCCGGTTCAGCATCTCCGGAAAAGTCGAAAACGACCACCTCATCATAACCACCGGGGGTGGAGAGAAGGGGAGGATCCAGAGAGTCAAGTTGATCGAAGCGCCGATACTGGGCGCCGGGATCGAGTATTTTCTGCGCACAAAAAAA
>JAGUZM010000110.1 GCA_020060805.1 Deltaproteobacteria bacterium
AACTGGCAGTCTATTGCAGACTGACTCAAGACTGAAGAAGTCGTACCAGCGGATATATTCTTCTCTGACTATGCGCCAAGCAAAGACTTGACCCCTATAGACCCCTATACTTACGAGCCGATTCCGGGACAGGAAGAAGCCAATGTCGATTACGTCGTGGAGCACGGAGCTGCTGTGAGGGCCAGGGACGTGTCTTCGTTGGTTTACAAGCTCCGCCTCCTGATCAGGAATCCGGAGAGACTGCAAACGATGTCCCGTAGGGCCTCAGACATTTCTCATCCCGATGCCGCCATGGTTGTGGTGGGAGAGTTGACGAGGTGGTCGGAAACATGAGCCCGAGGACCTCTCCAGTTCCTGTATCCGAGACGGGGATTTAACGACCAAACTCACATCGGGTAATAATAGTCGAGGCCGAGGTGGGTGATCTGCTCCTCCCCCATGAGATAGCGCAAGGTGTTCTTCAACTTCATCGACTGGATGAAGAGATCGTGCTCAGGGTAGAGGTTTTCCGCGCACTGGGGACTCTTGAAATAGAAAGAGAGCCATTCCTGGATGCCGCTCATCTCAGCCCGCTGGGCCAGGTCAGCGAAAAGAACAAGGTCGAGCACCAGGGGCGCAGCGAGGATGCTGTCCCGGCAAAGAAAGTTGACCTTGATCTGCATCGGGTAACCGAGCCACCCGAAGATGTCGATACAATCCCACCCCTCTTTCGCATCCCCTCGAGGGGGATAATAGCTGATGACGACTTTGTGGTAGAAGTCGCGGTAAAGTTGCGAATACAGATCCGGCTGGAGAATCGTCTGGAGGACGCTCAGCTTGCTCTCCTCCTTGGTCTTGAAGGAATCCTTGTCATCCAGGACAAGGCCGTCCCGGTTGCCGAGGATGTTTGTGGAGTACCATCCCGTGAGGCCCAGCATGCGCGCCTTCAGGCCCGGGGCGAGAATCGTTTTCATCAAAGTCTGCCCTGTTTTGAAATCCTTCCCTGCGATCGGAACCCGGCATTTCTCGGCCAACTCGACCATGGCGGGCAGGTCGACCGTCAGGTTGGGCGCGCCGTTGATGTAAGGAATGCCCGACGTGAGCGCTGCATAAGCATAAAGCATACTTGGGGGGATCCTTGGGTCGCTCTTTTTGAGGCCGTCTTCGAAATCTTTCAGGGACCCATGGACAGCGGCCGGCTGAAGATACGCCTCGGTGCTGGCGCACCAGATCATCACGCACCGGGAAGCGCCGTTCCGCTCCTTGAACCCCCGGATGTCGGCCCGCACGGCTTCGACCAGGTCCATGTGGGACGACTCTGGCTTTACGTTCGGGCCGGTCAGGTTCTTCACATAAGCCTGATTGAAGACCGCAGGCCATGGCTTGATGCCTTCCAGAAAAGAGCGCACCGGCTCCAGGTGCTCCTGTTTGAGGACTTCGGCCTGAAGAGCGGCTTCATACCCGTTGGCCGGAAAAATGTCCCACCCGCCGAACACCAGGTCATCGAGACCGCTGAGAGGCACAAAGTCCTTAATGTTCGGGATCCTGTATTCGAACCTTTTCCCGAGACGGATCGTTCCCATTTGGGTCAGGGATCCTATGGGAAGCGCCAATCCTCGGCGTACTGTTTCCACACCTGCCAGGAATGTGGTGCTCACCGCACCCCCTATTCCTGGAATCAGGACTCCAAGTTTCCCGTCAGCCTTTCTTATCTCATCTTTCCTTTTCATGAAGTTCCTCACTTTCCGCTCCCACGAATATCAGGCTCCATTCCCTTGAAAATTCGAGAGATAGTCACGATTAGAATTCTCGCCCTCCTATTTGTCAAGGCTTTTCAATCTTCCCAAGAAAAGGCGGTTTTTCGCCCTCTCCGGGCCGTCCAAGGCTTCGAATCTCCGGCACTTGATAGGGCTTTCCTTGCCGCCAAAAAAGGTAAAGCACCCATGGCAAAAGCCCTGGGTGCTTCGGATGACTGGTCGGGACGGCGGGATTTGAACTCGCGACCCCCTGAACCCCATTCAGGTGCGCTACCAGACTGCGCCACGTCCCGGATCTTTGTGCCTGATTTTATAGGAATACCCTCCTCTGTCAAGGCAAAAAAAAGATTTACTGGAATTGCCATTGGATGTATAATTGTCAGCCAATGAAAATGAAAGCTCCCAAACGCTTTCGCGTGGGTGGTTTGATATGTTATCGCGGGACGTTGTATCCGCGATTTTCTTGTATGGCCACTTACCTTACTGAAACCACTCACTTTTTCGACCTTCCCTGTTGCCTCTTGGTGCTGGGCGATCCGGGCGGGCGTTCATCCTGGGAGCGGCTCCTAGCGAAGCCAAACCGTGGCAGGTGTTCTCCATGAGCCGCATTGACTGTATCAGCAACCGCAACATCAAAATCATCGCGACCTACGTCTCTCACAAGCTGGGGGATCATGGCGATCTTTTCGCCGGTCTCCCCTACCCCAGCGACCGTTATTCATCCCCGGAAGATTTTTTCCTCAACGAAGACGAGTGGACCACTTCTGAGAATTTCTACACCCTCTTCCGGAAGGCCAAGGCCATGGTGGGGGAACGCTACTTCTATTTCCACTGCGGTTACTCCTCCGCCCACCTGCGATCCTGGGGAAGGTTCGACTACTTTGTCAAAATCTTCTCCAGCCCGACCGACGGCTTCAAGAAGCTCCCCTTTTTCACCAAACACTTCTCAGACATGAAGGATATCGAAGTCCTCACGCCCCCTGCCTACGACAGAACGACGGGCAAAATCCGGACCTTGTTGAAGCTCACTTACCATGAGGACATGAATGCGGATGAGGACTACATCGGCCATGTCTTCACCCGGGGGCTCATCGCATCCATCCCTACGATTTGGGGGCTGAAGCCGGCCACGCTCAAGGAGCTTCTCACGGCCCATGACCCGGAAGTGCTGTTCAAGAGAGACACGGATCTCGCCGCCTTCAATCTGGATCTAGCGATAGAGAGAAACCTGGTGACCATTAAGTCTCCTGAAGACGGCGAAAGAAAAGTGGTGGGGAAGAAGATTATCCTGGAGCCCGATTCTCTGAACGGGGAACAGGTATTCCTGGGTCGGTACAAAGCGTATTCCCAGGATGCCTTGAAGGAGAACGGAAAAAGGAAAGAGGCTCTCCTGATGACGGAAACCGTGCAAGCCTCCGACCGGGTCCTGTTCAAGGCCGGGGAGATTTACAGGGCGCCCTATTTCATCCTCGATGTCACCTATGACCGTTTTTGTTTGCTCGACCGATGCCGCCATGTCTTTCCGTTCCGGAGGAAACACGAAGAAAACGGCGCAGGGCTGATCGAAACCGTCAACCGACTGAGGGAAACCATAGCCGCAAGAAACCAGGCTTACCAGGAACTCTCGATGGCGAACCGGGAATTGAGGGAGGCGAAGGAAAAGGTCGACGAGTACGCCAGGACCCTCGAGGAAAAAGTCCATGATCGCACGGCAGAGCTCAAAAGGGCTCAAGAGGCCCTTCATCAATTCAACCAGGGACTGGAGGCAAAGGTCAAAGACCATGTGGAGCAACTGCGGAGGTACGACGAATTGAGACGCTACCTTTCGCCGAAGCTCTGCGATCGGATCCTCTCCAGCGGGGACAGGCTCGGCGGCGAACCCCAACGCAAAATGATGACCGTCATGTTCACGGATATCCGGAATTTCTCCTCCTACACGGAAAACCTCGAACCGGAGGAATTGTTCCCTCTCCTGGACAAGTACCTGGCTCAAATGACCAAAATGATCCACCAATACGACGGCACCCTCAACAAGATCATAGGTGACGGCTTGCTCATCTTCTTCGGCGACCCGATCCCCGTCTCCGATCACGCTGAGAAAGCCGTGCTCATGGCTGTTGAGATGCAAAAAAAGGTCTCCGAGCTGAAGGATGAATGGCTCGAGTACGGCCATGAATTCGGCGTTGGGATCGGAATCAACACCGGGTACATGACCGTGGGCAACATCGGGTCGGACATCCACAAGGACTATACGGTCATCGGGAACCAGGTCAACGTCGCCTCCCGTCTTGAATCCCTCGCAAGACCCGGCCAAATCCTCATCAGCCAAAGGACGTACAGCAAGGTCAAACACCTGGTGCAGGTGGAGAAAGTGGGCGCCATCCAGGTGGCGGGCTTGCGCGATCCCGTGGTGACTTACAATGTAAAAGTCATCTAGTCAGGTCGCCCGCCCATGTCGGTCTCCGGCACAAAAGCGGGCTTGGCAACTTAGGCCGCAACGCGGCAGGTTATGGAAGACAGGCAACCGCAGGTCCACTGATGAATCGCGACATCGAGTTTGAAGTCATAGGGAATACCAGCCCCTTCTCCCTGATGGGCGAGAGCAGCTGCTACATGCTCACCGTCAACGGTCAATCTTACCTTGTGGACTGCGGCAGCCCCATCTTCCCCCATCTCGGGTACCAGGGCATCGCCGACATCAAGGGGATTTTCGCGACCCACTCCCACGAAGACCACAAACGTTGGTTCACGGATATCGTGCTTTTCACGTTCTACAACCCCCTGACCAAACACAAGGTGAGGCTCGTCTCCTCGGAAACCATCCTCGACGAATACGCCAAGAACTCCAAGGGCGCCCTAGAACGATCCCTCTCTTCGGACTCCAAGAAAGTGATCGATATCCCTTACGAGAACATGGTGGAACCGGTGATCATCGGGCCGAGAAGCAAGTATTTCATCAGCCTGAAAAGGGCGAACGCCGGTTCTTTCCACTACCAGGTTGAAGACAGAGCCGGACACGCGATCGGACCCGAGAAGGCGAAAATCTTCTTCAACCCGGCCGCAACGCGGCCGAGGCTCCTTTTCAAGGATGATGAGAGCGGTGAATGGGTTGAGCCTGAAAGCTTCTACTGCTTCGAGTCGGAAGTCTTTTACGAAAAGCAGAAGAACGTGTTCCAGGACGACAAGGCGGGGTTGACCGTGCAGGCCGTGAAGTCCACGGTGTGGCACGGCGTGTCGACCATTGCCTTCAAGTTCATGACGGAAGAGAACACCCTATTCTTCAGCGCCGATACGGTCTACAAACCTTCCCTGTGGCGGGAGCTGTGGGAGGAATACCGGCCCCAGAAATTCACCACCATCAGCAGAAAGGAATTCGACGAGAGCTCCGTTCTCACGGGGGACATCAATGACTTCATCGAGAGAACATGGAGCCGCGAGCGTTATGAAAAAGCGATGTCCGCCTACAAGGGGTCCGTGATCATCCACGACGTGGCCCGCAAGAACAGCATCGTTCACACGGATTATCCCGACATCGCCAACGCCCCATATGAGACCATCTTCTTTACCCATAACCCGGACAATCTCACCTCCTGGCGGCCCATCCTGACATCGCGGAGAAAGCTCTCCCTCCGGAGAGGGCGAGTGTATGAACTCGTCAAAGGGGTCATCTATCCCTACGATGCGGATGTGTACGTCCACC
>JAGUZM010000207.1 GCA_020060805.1 Deltaproteobacteria bacterium
ATTCCGGGTCAATGGCCGTGATTTCCCGGACCTCTTTCTGAGGTCGTTCAACCGGTTGTTTCGTCGGCCTCAAGGCCGGTTCCTTTTTCGCCGGCTGAACCGCGGATGCGATGCGGCCGGGCTCCTCCCTGCTGCCCCGCCTCATGGGATCAACCCATCTTCTCTTCTCCGAGGGGAAATGGCCGTCCTTTGGGTCGGACGTGTCCAGGACGATCGGGGTTGGCCTGATGTCATCTCTCCCCCCGGAAGAGGCCGTGATTTCCGGCGTCAAGCTTTTGCCCGGCCAGGGCAGGAATTTTGCCACCCCCCATCCCGCAACCACCAAGACAAAAAGCGTGAAAAGGGAGGTCAGGGCCCTCCTGATCACCCAGATTCTTCTGATCCTCAGTTGAAAGGTTTTCCTCGGATCCACTCCCCTGGGCATGGATTGAGCGCCCGGCGGGGGCGCCTCCCTTTCGACTCTTCGCAGGGCTTCCAGGATGGCGCTCAAAGTTTTCCCTCCCCACAGCCCGGCATGACGAGAGCATCTCCTCGATGGGCGAAAGAAGCCTTTTCCTGAATCATTCGACCCTTTGAAAGCTCAGCCACGGAACGGGCCGCCTCTCTTGCGGAGCTCCTTGAAATCATCTCCACTCACTCTGTGACAAGGGGAATGTTGAGGGAAGACCTCTCCCCGTAGAGGACCATCTTGGTCATGGGCCCGACGATCCCGTCCGGTTCGAGCCCAAACCCCTCCTGGATTTTCTTCACCGTCTCCACGGTCCTGCTGTCATAGGAGGGGCTCATCTCAATGTCATGGTAACCGATGTCACGGAGAAGCATTTTGAGGGCCACCACTGAATCGCCGGAGGCATTGCCCGAAATCGCTCCCGGGTAGTTCAGAAAATCTCTCCACACCACGTACGCCACACGGGACCAGTAAGGCCAGACCTGATCCAGGTCCACCTCAATGGTTCCGTCCTTGCCTTCTCCCCTGAGGGACAATTCCCTTGGCCCGATCCTGGCAAGGGTCAAGTAGCGGGGCCCGGGCTCCTCCGGAATCTCAAATTCGAGTATGGCCGGGTGTCTCAATTTGCGGATCAGGCTGATGTCACCCTCGATCCGGTGAACCTGGAGGCCGTTCATCTTGGCTCCGGTTCTGAAAAAGGCGTAGTCATCCTCCATGGCCTCAAGGGAGGGGCTTATCTCAGGGTGTTCGTACCAGAGTCTCAGGGCACCCATCAGGGCCGTCTGCCTCGAAGATCTGGGATCCGTCTCCCTGAGGGCTTCCTTCAGGGGCACGGCCGCCTTTACTGTTCCCAGCGGAGCAGCAAGTTTCGGGGCTTTCCTGGGGATACCCTCCTTCCCGATGAGACCCGGCTCATTCTCTTTGGAGGGTGTTTCCCCCCCTCTCAAAATGGCTGGGTCTGAAGCCGGCTTCTCCCCCGTTGTCCTCACCGCCGTGACCTTCTGGGTTATTTTGAGGCTCTCCGTCTCCTTAGAATCAATTCGCTGCCTGATTCCAAGTTCTTCAGGGCCATAGAAAAAAATCCCTGCCGAGACCACCGACAAGAGGGCAACGAAAAGGACGATGGAGGCGGCCAGGAGAAAGGGACTCCGTGCCCCCACCTGGAAGCCGAGGTGCTTCAGGTTTCCCCGGCCCGAGAGCTCCCTGATCGATGCTTTGGCAATCCCCCCGGTGATTTTGGTCTTGTTCAGGCCAAAAGCCGTGAGAAGAGCCCGGTCGCAGGCGATGTTGACCAGCCTGGGAATTCCCGCGGAATACCTGTGAATGGCCCTGAGAGCGGACCTTGTGAAAACGACCCCGGGTTTCTGAGAGGCCACATGAAGGCGGTGCCGGATGTAATTCCCCGTCTCCTTGCAGCTCAGAGGGCTGAGGTGACAGCTCAGGGTGATCCTCTGGGCCATCTGCCTGAGTTCGTGGGAGTCGAGCATCTCAGCGAGCTCAGGCTGGCCCACCATCACGATCTGGAGGAGTTTGCTCGTGCTCGTTTCCAGGTTGGAAAGAAGGCGGAGCTGTTCCAGGACATCGTGGCTCAGCTCCTGGGCTTCGTCGATCAAAACGATCGCCTGCCTGCCTTGAGCCTTGTTCCGCATGAGAAAGCGGTTGAGGGTGTCCACCAGCTCTTTGATGTTGTCGGCCTGAGAGCTGATGCCGAACTCGTCGTTGATCGTTTTGAGCAACTGGAGGGCATCAAGCTTTGGGTTGAAAATATAGGCCACTTCCGTCTCGGGCCCGAGACTCTCCAGGAAGGCTCTGCAGAGGGTGGTCTTACCGGTCCCCACCTCCCCCGTGATTTCCACAAACCCATCCCCCTGGGCGATGGCGTAGATGAGGTGAGCCATCGCCTCCTCGTGGGCCCTGCTCAGAAAGAAATAAGCGGGGTTGGGAACGAGCTGAAACGGTCTTTCCTTGAACCCGAAGAACTGGTTGTACATCTGTTCCATCAGCCCCCGTTCCTTAAGTTACTTTTTCCCCTGCTGAATAGCACTATTATGTTACTTGAAATCTTGACAAGGATCAAAAAGAATATTGCCGTCTGAATCCCCCACAGAGGAATCAGCAGGGTTCCGGTGACAAGGGTCCCCACAGCAGCCCCTGTCAAGTCCGCGGCAAAACAGCTTGCTGCCGGGCTTTCTTTTTCTCCGATGATGCTCGTGACCAGAGGGAACTGGTAGCCGCAGAAGAAAGAAAACGCAAACCCAAAGGCGAGGAAATAGAACGACGGAAGTTCTCCCCTGAAGAAACTCGACCAGGTGAAAAAGAGAAGGAGAAGGCAGAGGAGGGCCACCTCAGAAACCACGAGACGGCCCTGGGTTCTGCCGTACTGGGCGTTCCCTACCAGGGCGCCCGGGAGCAGGCCCAGGAGGAAGGCGGTGATCACAGCCCCGACTTTCAGGTAGATGTAGCCGTACATCACTTGGAAGGTGAAAATGATGAGCATCTCCATCCCCATCGTGCTCAGCCCGGTGGAGAAAAGGACATATTCCTCCTTTCTCAAGAATATGAGGTAGACCATTGTCAGGACGACAACGACGATCACGAAGACCTTGGGAGAAGTCCCGTGTTTCAAGAACCACTGTTCAAAGAGAATGCTCATGATTCGAGGTTCGAAATCCGCGTTGATCACCGCTTGAGGGTCGAGTTTACCCTTCAGGCCGGCGATTCTCTCTTGGGTGACGTTGCCGTGGTAGAAGCCCTCCACGTAGGACGTCTGGATCGATTTGAGCGCCAGGCGGCCTGGAATGTCCGGCGACAGCTCCGCCTCCCGGCACAGGAAATAGGCCCTCTCTCCGGGCAAGATGAGCACATGCTCGAAGTGCGTCTTCACGGACTCGTGGATGGTGGAGAGCTTTTTTCTCTGGGTATCGCTCAGGTAGTTGGGAGAGTAATCGAGACTGAAGGAGAGGATGCCGCCTCGGGTGAGAACGTTTTTTGCCATGGAGAAAAACTCGCTTGTAAAGAAACGGTTGAGCTGGAACGTGTCGGGCTCCGGAAGATCGACGATGACCGCATCGTACCTCTCCCGGGTCGTCTTGATGTAGAGCCTCCCGTCGCCGTTGATGACGTTGAGGCCGGGGGTGTTCCGGATAAAACCGAGCTTCGATGCCGCTTCCGTCAGGTCGGGGTCAAGCTCTACATAGTCTATCCGCTTTGGCCCGTACTTGGATATCTCGGAAAGGGTCTCCCCCAGCCCCCCGGATACCAGGAGCACGCTCTCCACCCTGTCCAGCTGGCTGAGGGGATAGTGCACCTTTTCCTCGCTGTTGATGATGTCCGCGTCGGAGTACAGAGGCAGGCCGGATTCCCAGAAGGTATGCTGCGGGCCGTCCTTGGTGATGACGATCCGGCCGTAAGGCGATTCTGTGTAGTGAAGGATCTCCCCGTATTGTTTCACCAGGGTTCCGGTCTCGAACCCGGCATTGAACGAAAAGGCGTAAAAGAGCGATGCCCCGAAGGCGGTGCACACGAGGAGGGCATACCTCCTTGCACGGTACTGTATCATCATGGCGACCAAAATGAGCAGGGCTGAAGTCAGGGCAACGGCGGCAAAAGGCTTCACCCAGTAAACCAGGACGAAGCTGAAGAGAATCCCGCCGCCGATGTCGCCGATGTTGTCCATGATGTAAAGATGGCCGGAGGAGAACGGGTAGTGCCTTTGTTGAAGAACCTTCAGGGCATAGGGAAGGATGAACCCCACCAGGAGGCAGTAAAAGCTGGTCAGGACCAGGATGTAGAGGAATATGTCGTAGAACCCCGGGGAAGTGCCGTGGATGAAAACGATTTCTCTCAACCCCCGGATCAGAATGAGCTGGGGCAGGGGAAAGAGCGCGAGCAGGGAGATGAGAACGGCGTAGACGGTCACCGAGGAGCGGGCGATCGGTTTTGCGATCAGGCTGCCGATCCCTGTCAACAGAAGCCAGGAGAAGAGGACGAGGGATATGGTGATTTCATTCCCATGGAA
>JAGUZM010000271.1 GCA_020060805.1 Deltaproteobacteria bacterium
GCGGGGCTGGGGCCTGCCACTTTTTGCTTGCCCCGATTGTGTGATATGATATTCTGATTACTCAATAATTTCCCTATCGGGGAACATCGGATGGTTGAGCTTGACTTCAGCAAAGGCGGCGGGCTCCTTCCTGCCATCGTCCAGGAGTATAAAACCGGGAAAGTCCTCATGCTCGCCTATGTGAACAAGGATTCCTGGCAGAGGACCCTTGAAACAGGGGAGGCCCATTACTGGAGCCGTTCTCGCCAGGAGATCTGGCACAAGGGCGGGACGTCGGGGCATGTCCAGGTTATCAAGGAGATTTTCGTGGACTGCGACCTGGACACCGTGCTTTTCAAAGTGGAGCAGGTGGGCGGGGGCGCATGCCACACAGGCCATGAGAGCTGCTTCTACAGCAAGGTAGGCCGGGGAGGAGAGCTCATCACCGTGGGAGAAAAAGTTTTTGATCCGGAGAAAGTCTACAGAAAATGAAAAAGCTCAAATTCGGAATACCCAAAGGAAGCCTTGAGAAGGCGACGGTCAGTCTTTTTGAAAAATCCGGTTGGAAGATCAATATCAATGACCGGAGCTACTTCCCTGATATCAACGACGAGACGATCGAGATCGCCCTGTGCCGGGCCCAGGAAATGTCACGGTACGTGGAAAATGCGACCCTGGATGCAGGGTTAACGGGGAAAGACTGGATTGAGGAGAACCAGTCGGATGTGGTCGTGGTGGATGACCTGATTTACTCGAAGGTGAGCCAGAACCCGGCCCGCTGGGTCCTGGCCGTGCCTGCGGAGTCCAGGATCAAGAAATTGCAGGACCTCAACGGAAAGAAGATCGCCACGGAGCTGGTGAATTTTACCAAGAGATACTTCAAAGAAAAGGGCATTGACGTGGAGGTGGAGTTTTCATGGGGCGCCACAGAGGCAAAAGTGGTTTCAGGCCTTGCCGACGCGATCGTGGAGGTGACAGAGACGGGAAGCACCATCCGCGCCCATGGGCTCAGGATCATTCATGAGCTGATGACGTCCTGCACCCAGTTGATCGCCAACAAGGACTCGTACAAGAATCACTGGAAAAAGGAAAAGATCGGCCAGATCATCCTGCTCCTGAAAGGGGCCCTGAGGGCCGAGAAGCTGGTGGGGTTGAAAATGAATGTGCCCAAGGAGAAACTCGAGGGGGTGATCCGTCTCCTCCCGAGCCTCAATGCGCCGACCGTGGCAAATCTTTACAACACCGACTGGGTATCCGTGGAATCGGTGGTGGATTTGAAAATCGTCAGGGAACTGATCCCCCGGCTGATTAAAGGGGGAGCTGAAGGCATCATCGAATACCCTCTCAACAAGGTGATATGATGAAAAGAACCGGGACAACGTTTGCACTTTGGATTGTATGTTTCATTTTCTTCTCCGGATGCGCAACCACGGATACAGGGATCAACAAGCGAAAGGCGGAAGCGAAGGAACAGCTCGGAAACTCTTTGCTCCGCGACGGCCGCTACCAGGATGCCCTCAAGGAATTGATCGAGGCCGCGGAGCTGGAGCCCGACAGCCCCACGATTCAATTCTCCATCGGGAACGCCTATCAGGGGATCCGGGAGTACGAAAAGTCCATCCCTTTCTACAAGACAGCCGTCCAGCAGAGACCGACCTTCTCCGATGCCTGGAACAATCTCGGGATCTCCTACGCGGCCCTGAGGAACTACGAGACGGCGATTGAATGCTTCCGAAAGGCAGGGGACGATGTCCTGTACCGGAGCCGCCATATCGCCTTTGAAAACATGGGTGCCGCTTATCACAGCAAGGGCGATTACAGGACGGCCATACAGCACTACCGGCGATCTATCGAGTTTGCCCCTGAATACAGCTATGCTTACGGCAAGATGGGCCTTTCCCAGGAAATGCTCAACGACTGGAGCAATGCCATCGCCTCCTACAAGAAGGCGATCGATCTCGCCCCGGAGGTCCCGTGGTTTCACCTTTTACTGGGTAAGGCTTATGTGCAGATGAAAAAAACCGCTGAAGCGACCGAAGAGCTGCTCACCGCCGTCAACCTGGATCCGCAGGGGCTTGTGGGCGAAGAGGCGAAGCGTCTCCTCAATACGATCAGGAGAAGCAAGTAGGGAAACCCACGCAGGGAGCGCCCATCAGCTTGCACAATGGAACCGAACAGAGGGGAATCGGGAATGAATGGAACTGCGGAAAGGGCGCGCCATATCCGGCCGTTCATCGTGATGGATGTGCTCGAGAGAGCCCAAGCCCTGGAAAGACAGGGAGAGCACATCATCCACCTGGAGGTCGGGGAGCCGGATTTCCCAACCCCGGCCTGCATCTGCGAAGCCGCTGAAAAAGCGATCCGGGACGGGCACACCCATTACACCCACAGCCTCGGATTGGTGGAACTCCGTGAAGCCATCAGCCGCCACTACTTTGAGAAATACGGCGTGGAAATCGTCCCTGATCAGATCATCATCACCTCAGGGACCTCGCCGGCCTTGTTCATGATTTTTTCAGCCCTCCTTGAGATGGGGGACGAAATCATCTTCTCCAACCCCCACTACCCGTGTTACCCGAACTTCGCCAACTTCCTGGGAGCAAAACCCGCTTTCGTGAATGTCTATGAGGAGGAGGGGTTTCAATTCGAGGTTGTCTCCATAAAAGAAAAGATGAATCCCAAGACAAAGGCTGTGCTGATCAACTCGCCCGCAAATCCCACAGGGACCCTGCTCTCGCCGGAGCGCATGGCCATGATCGCCGACCTGGGGCCGTACGTGGTTTCAGACGAGATCTACCACGGCCTGGTCTACGAAGATCAGGAGCATTCCATCCTGGAGTTCACGAACCGGGCTTTTGTGCTCAACGGTTTTTCCAAAGCCTTTGCGATGACGGGATGGCGACTCGGCTATATCATCGCCCCCCCGGACTTTGTACGCCCCCTTCAGAAGATCCAGCAGAACTTCTTCATCTCTGCCGGGAGTGTTGCCCAGTGGGCGGCCCTGGCAGCGCTGGCAGCCGGAGGCCCGGACGTGGAGCGTATGAGGGCGATTTACAACACGAGAAGAAAGTACATCATCCAGCGCCTGAGGGAAATCGGGTTCAGCCTGAAAGCGGAACCTGCGGGCGCCTTTTATGTGTTCGTCGATGTGAAGCGCTTTTCCCATGACTCCTATGCCCTTGCTTTTGAAATCCTTGAGAAGGCGGGGGTGGGCGTCAGCCCGGGCATCGACTTCGGGGAAAACGGAGAAGGGTACATCCGGATCTCCTACGCCAACTCCCTGGAGAACATCAAGGAAGGGTTGAACCGGATTGAGGCGTTCTTGAAGAACCGCTAGTTTCCTGAGTCAGAAATCCGTTACCAAATCGAGCTGAGCCGAAGCCCCCTGGGGGATGTTCTCTCAGGCCCGCAATACTGCTTCGGGGCGTTTGGAACGCCCCCATAACCTTAATAGGGATTACCGGGAAGGCATAGAGTGGCGTGGCAGTCGGAGAGAATTGTCCTATGGGGCTGTCCGTGGTGGCTATGAGGCCAATAGAGCCGTTAAGTGGTTCTGAACGAATGTGATTGCGGCCTGGAAGAACACCCCCCGGGGGGCTCCGACTGAGTTGACTTATTCACCTGAATTGTAACTCAGGACACTAATATCGTGTACCTTATATTTCCTAACTTCAATGTCATTTCGAACGAAGTGAGAAATCTAACGTTTCAGAGTAGTTAAAAGATCTCTCCCTGCGGTCGAGA
>JAGUZM010000032.1 GCA_020060805.1 Deltaproteobacteria bacterium
CTGGCAGGGGCCACCTTCTCCCTTTGCACCAAGACCGGATGGGGCAGGCCGCAGGGTGCGGAGGGCACAGGCTGGATCGCCCTGGCGATCGTGATTTTCGGGGGATGGCATCCGGTGAAAGCAGCTCTAGGGGCCTACCTTTTTGCGTTTCTTCAGGTGATGGGAATTCAGTTCCAGGGATGGTGGCCCTCTGTGCCGGCCCAGGTCTTTCAGGTTGCCCCTTTTCCCCTGATGATCTTCACCCTGATCCTCATGCACCTCGCCCAAAGGGGAGCAGGCGAGGGCATGCGGGAAGGGCCTACGTGGGTTCGCCGGGTGAGCGCGTTCCTCGGCGGGTCGGCACCTGCAGCCCTGGGGAGGACCTTCAAAGCGGAGTGACGAGGAAGGTGCAAGGGACAGGGTGCACGGTACAAGGTACAGGGTACAAGGTGCAGGGATTTCTTATTGGCCTCTCCGCGGGAGATACGAGACGAAGAGGATTGGGGGTTGATTGTTGAAAATGAACGATAGTTTGGAGCAAGCAACGAAGTCACGGAAGGATGCGACGCCCGGAGGCGGGGGAGGGTACGCAAAGACCCTGGGCCAGGTCCTCTGGAACCTCGCCCTCATCAGCGTCGGAAGCGGCCTTTGCGGCCTGGCGGTCAACGGAATCCTCGTGCCCAAGCAGTTCCTGAGCGGGGGTTTCACAGGCCTGGCGCTGCTCCTGCACTACCTTGTCCCCGCCATTCCTCTTGGAGGCATCTACTTCTTGCTCAACATACCCCTCTACGCCATGGGCTGGAAGTACGTGGGACGCCGTTTTTTTCTCTACAGCGTGGCGGGCATGGTCATCTTCTCCCTGGCGGTGCAGTTCATCCGCATTCCTCTCCCGGTCTACGACCAGTTCCTGAGTGCCCTCCTGGCCGGCATTTTCATGGGCGTCGGCTCCGGGATCATCCTCAAGTCCTATGGTTCAGCCGGCGGGACGGACATCCTCTCCGTCATGCTCATGAAGCTCTTCTCCATCCGCCTCGGCACGACCATCCTTGCCTTCAACAGCCTGATCCTGATGATTTCAGCCTGGCTCTTCACCCTGGAGAAGGCCCTCTACACCCTGGTCTACCTTTACATCTCATCCCAAATGCTCAACCTCGTCGTGACAGGCTTGAGCCAGCGGAAGGCGGTCTACATCATCTCCCACCAATGGGAGGAGATTTCCAAGCGAATCATGCACGAGATCAGCCGGGGGGTGACCATCCTGGAAGGGCATGGCGGGTTTACCAAGGAAAGGCAGCCGGTCCTTTACACGGTGATCACCTTCAGCGAGCTGTCCCGGCTCAAAGGGATGGTGCGCTCCGTGGACCCGGATGCTTTTGTCGTGGTGAGTGACACCCTGGAAGTCATGGGCCAGCGCATCGGCAACCAGCCCCACTGGTAAGAGAAGAGGGGACGTGCCGGTAACTCCAATTTACCGTTGACGCAAAAGGCGATGCCGCCTATACTCCGACCCCAAGAAAGATGCTTCTTATCATCTGAGCTGCGGTCATCTTGTTGGCAGGCCGTCTGTGGAGGAGAAGAGAACATCGATGGTTGCGCCCGTGCTCGAAATAGTGGGAACCTACAAGGGTAATCCCGCTCTTACTACCAATATACAGGTTTTGCCCGGGACTCTGGCGCACGAACAGGGCCATTTCCGTTTCGAGCTCCCCGATGAATACGCGAACACCGAAAAGCACTTTCCACTGATGCACAGTACCAAAATGAGGTTAGAGAACTCCGCACCAAGGACACACCAGGGCATCTGGGATGTGGAGTTCTCGGCCGATGGGTGTGATTACGTTGGTTTTTTCCGGGTGGAAGGTACCGAGAAAATAAGCTGAAGCGCAGATAGCTTTTACCAGCATTTAGACTGGAGCCATGCTTATGCCAAGTTACACTACGGATTACAATTCGACTCATATCGCCCCGATCGTCGATGGGGTCCCATATTTCACTGAACTGCATAAGGCAATGCATGCGTGCAGCGGCCCCGGAGATTTCATCCACATCGTGTCATGGGTTCTCGATCCATACATGATGCTTCCGGCATTCGATGCGGTGACAGCGCCGTGGCGAATCCCCGAGCGATCCCTTGGGGATCTGCTGTACTCGAAAACGCAGAGCGGAGTGGATGTGAGAATACTATTGTGGATGAATCGCCTTCTTGTTGTGGGAGTAGGTCGGCACTGGACTGGATATAATACCTGCGTCTGGAATATTCACGCCGTTCACGCTCTGCGCAAAATGGGTGCACCAGCCGCACAATTTCTGAAAGACCGTGTACTCCTTGACTACTCAGGAACCCGCTCACATCATGCCAAATATACGGTAGTGAAGGCCGGCAACGATGAGACAGCATTTGTTGGAGGGCTTGACTTCGCTCGAGATCGTATCGCAACTCCTGGTCACATGGATAATTCTTGGCATGACATTGGTGTCAAACTTGTGGGCAAGGCGATCATGAAAGTGCACGATGATTTTGTAACACGGTGGAAGGAATGCGTCTCACTTCCGGTCCCCAGCGCATTCGAAGTATTCAATCCTGATATCATCGCAACAGAGCCTTTGCAACTTTCATCCACGCAGACTTCAATTGTCGTGAACCCCAGCGAAGAGATCCAGGTGTTGAGGTCATACGATAAAATCAAGTTCATGTCGCCGTGGTGGCCCGACATTCTACCGTGGACGTTGCTTCCTTCAAACGGAGTCCGCGAGATACGCGAGTACTACAAGGAGAGGATAAGCCAGGCAACGGAATACATATATGTAGAAGATCAGGAGTTTAATGCGCCGTTTCCTTTGCACAAATCTCTCTATAATTTGATCGTCAAACGCCTCATATCGAACCCGGATATTTGCATTATTTTCGTGAGCCATGCCTTGAGCCCCAATGGGCCAGTCAAAGCCGGGTTTCCAATCATAAATGATATTGTCGAGAAGATGCGATCATCCAATCCAGGGCGAGTCGGCACATTTGGATATTTCATTGTTGACGGCGTCTATGTGCACTCGAAGGCTATGCTTGTGGATGATACATACATGAGTATTGGATCAGCGAATTTCTGTGATGATTCAATGTCCGGATTGGATTCAGAGTTGTCTATTGGTATCAAAAATCCCACATCGATAAAAGAATTGCGCGTATCTTTGCTTGCCGAACACATGGGTCTCGATAAGTCCGACGCTTCCGTTCGGGCCGATCTTGAACAGCTAGGATCGCTTAAGTCCATCCTGTTCAACCCCAATTTACAGAACAGCAAGGTTGAATACAAGGGTTCTCAGACCCCGCTAGTCCGGCTTTGGCCTAAGACAAATTAATGAACCGACATTCCTGATGGGGATCAAATGCGGGAGAGCAATCTCTTCAAACAACTTCTCCTAGAGTCAGCCCAAATGCTCGCATACGGCGGAGAGGTTCTCGTTACACCGGATGGCTTTGGAAGGTACCTCGCTCGTATGGGCATTGCTATTCCCGTTGCCGACTTGCAGCAATCATACGACGCCTGCAAACCCCTGATCGATATCATGAGAACAATGCCGGGAATGATATCCGACATTGTTTATAGTGTGGATCTCGTTGCCTCGTCGCAGAAGTATGCGCCAGTGCTTGCCAAAATCGGTGAATCGTTTGCAGAGGTTAATAATCTTCCTGGAAAACTCCAACAGATTTCAATACCCTCAACCTTTCCATCGGATTTCCTCCAAACATTGATATGTGATTATTTGCGCGATCGTCGTCCAAGAGTCTTCGCCTGTACGCAACTGATAGGGTGCATAGTGGAAAAACCGGTAAGCGCCAATGACCCGATGGACCCTGATAGTCGCAGCCTCGACTATGTGAAATCAAGTATCTTGTGGCATACCATCGCCGAGTTTCTCCTTGACTTTCCGCGGTGGTTCAAGAACGAGTTCGGATGGGGCTCCTCGGAGTTCGATGCTGATTCCCTGCTCTCGCGGATCGGCGTCCTGTGCTGTGCCTTCTTGGCACCTGTCCGGATAACGATTGATACCAACGGCACCGCGCAAGATCTCACATTCGTATCGTTGATCAACCCCCTTCAGCTGGTTGATACAATTGACGATGAAAACCCTTGGGGAAGCAACGGCTCTGCAGCAGTTGCTCTTGGGGCGAGACTAGTTCCCGTGCCCGGCAAATCACTTCCGCCGGAGGAAGATGGAGGAGTAGCATTCGTTCCTTTTGCCGATGTATCGTCTTTGAACTTCAACCTCACCAATAACACAAAGATCACCTTTGCAGGCAGTCAACTGTCCGCTAGTCTTCCCATGGTCGCGCTGCGGCCTAAAAGTGGACTGAGTTGTGAGTCTTCCGGGCAGATCCCAAATTTCTCCCTCAGCATTGAATGGCACAAAGAGAAGGACAAGGAAGGCAATCCAGCTATATCAATTTCGCCCTTGGACGGCGTTGTCGACCTTGCATGCAACGATATATCCTTGCGGCTGGGAATTAGCCCCACCAGCATTGAATTTTGCATCGACCTTGCATCCGCGGAGGTGTCAATGTCGGCAAGGGATGCGGACGGGTTCCTCAAGAAGATTCTTCCCGCCGACGGCGTACGATTTCCATTTTCATTATCACTCACGTGGTCGCCGGAAAAGGGCTTTTCGATGAGAGGCGATGCCGGTATCGAGTATACAACGCAGGTCAACGAATCTATCGGGCCGATCACAGTTACGACCGTCGATCTTGCCTTCGGGTTCAAGGACGGGAAACTGATGCTCACGGTGGCCGCAAGCGCCAATGCCGCCCTGGGGCCGGTCAGCGCCTTGGTGACCAAGATCGGCTTGAAGGCGGAACTCAATCCCTCAAAGCAGGGAAATCTCGGCAAAGCTGATCTCTCCCTCGGCTTCAAGCCTCCGACAGGGATCGGCTTGGCGATAGGGGCAGCAGGAATCGGGGGCGGGGGGTATCTGGAGATCGAGGACGGCAATTACGCCGGCATCCTCCAGATTGACGTGGTAGAGGTTGTATCCGTCACGGCCATCGCCATCCTGACCACCAAGATGCCGGACGGCTCAAAGATTTTCTCGCTCAAGATTCTGGGCATGGTGGAATTTCCGCCCATCCAGCTCGGGCTGGGCTTTATTCTCTCCGGGGTAGGGCTTGCCGTGGCCGTCGAATCGACGATGGACGAGGAGGCTCTGCGCAACGCCGTCTATTCGAACTCGCTCTCCTCGCTCCTGTTTCCTCCGGACCCGGTCAAGCACGCGGCAAAGATCATCTCCGATCTCAAGAGCTTCTTCCCGGCCAAGCCGGATTACCTGGTTATCGGGGCCATGGTCAAGATGGGGTGGGGCGGTGCAACGACGCTGGTGGTTGCTAAGGTGGGCATCTTCATCGAGCTCTACCGCGGCTCGCCCACACGCATCGCGCTTGCGGGCCTTGCCGGCGTGATTCTGCCGACGGAAGATTCGGCGGTGCTGGTGCTGCAGATGCAGTTCATCGGCATCCTTGATTTCGGCAAGGGAACGCTTTCGCTCGACGCATCGCTTTCCGGCTCGCACCTGCTGAGCTGGACCCTGGATGGCGATATCGCCCTGCGCTCCTCCTGGAAGGATACGCCACGCTTCGCCTTGTCCTGCGGCGGGTTCTACCCGGGATTCAAGGTGCCTTCGGGTTTCCCGATACTCAAACGGCTTTCCCTGACGATCGGACAGGACAATCCGCGCATCGGCCTTTTCATGTATATGGCTCTGGCGGAAAACTCGGTGCAGTTCGGCTCCATGCTGCTGTTCCACTACGAGAAAACCGTTTCCATATTCGGCAAGCAGCATTTTGAGATCAATGGGCAGCTCAGCTTCGACGCACTCTTCAAATTCAATCCATTCTATTTCGAGGCGCACTTCTATGCCACCCTCGATTTGAAGCGCAATGGCAGCTCGATGTTGGCCATCCATCTTAATCTGATGCTCTCGGGGCCGAACAATTATCATGCGGTGGGCAGTGCCAGTTGCAAGGTGCTGGGATGCAAGGTGAGCTTCGATTTCGACGAGACCTTCGGCGACAAAAATCCGGAGTTGCCGCAGGCGGTCGTTTCGCCGGGTGCGGCCCTGGTCAGTGAAGTGGAGTTGCCCAAGAACTGGGATATCCTGGTGCCCGCGAAAGGGGCCAACCTTGCGATATTCAGAGATGAAAGGGATACGACCTACGTTGATACCTTCGGCAAGCTCCGCTTTCATCAGCGCTCGGTGCCTCTGGAGCTGCGGATCCAGAAGTTCGGTGAGGCGGCCATCGTGCCGGGGGAGGATTATTTCGCTCTTGCCACGCCTCAAGGGATAGACACCGACGAAATCGTCGAAGAACCGTTCGCACCGGCGCAGTTTACGTACTTATCCGACCAGGAAAAGGTCTCCGCGCCGCCGTTCGAGAATATGAAGAGCGGGCTGGTATTTTCAAGCAAAGGATATGCGGTGCCGGCCGTGCGTCGCGGCAAAGAGGTAACGTATGAGACCAAGATCATCGTGCAGCCGGAGGTCATTCCTTCTCCGCCGTCTCCTCCCCCTCGGCCTCCCGGGCCCACGCCTCAGCCTTTGCCCATACCCAAGCCGCTGGGGCCAGCGCGGCCGGTTGTAAGCTCCGTTGGAGGCCCAGATATTCCCCATATCCCGGGAGACATCGGCAGGATACGGCCAAAACCGAAATACACGTTACATCTGAAGAAGGAAAATCCTGTGACGCCCGCCGCAGTTGAGGACTGGCAGCGCGCTGCCGGGAAAAGATATCATAATCGATTCCGCGTAAAACCGCCCGAAGTCATGGCCAATCGGATTGCAGTAAAGGAACAGCGCTTTGCCGTAGCCGGCACAGGAGCGTTGAAAGGCAAATTTGATCGCTCCTCGCCGGACATGACCTACGCCCAGGCCCGGCAGGCGCAAGCCAGCAAGGATAAAACCCGGACACGGGTGATGCCGGCTTCGAAAGTCAGAAATTGACGCGGCTCTTGGGACAAAAGGAGACGCAGTAATGAGCGAATCATCCCTTACCTTTTTGCCCTGGGTTTTCCGGGGAATAAGCTCGATGCCCATGGTGACCAATCCCTCGGAGCCACGGAAAAGCGTGGCGGTTACGCTGAAAGTCTTTGCCAACGGTGCTGAGTACTCTTCCAAGGATACGACCGTCGTTCTTCGCGGCCCGGGCGAGGTCATAGGGTTTAACCAGAAGGTCGTAGCGCGAACGGAGCCCAAGGCTAACGATACCACCTTTGAACCGAATTATTTTCCGTTTCTTGAGTTTTCCGATCCCGATTTCCCCTGGATATATTCCATGGGCATGGATCAGGACGGCCACCAGATTCCCTGGATAGCGGTTATCGTTCTTAAAGCCGGAGAATTTACGGGACTCCAGAAGCCGGGCGCACTCGTGCCGGGGATAGCGGTGCTGCAGAGGATTTTGCCTGATCTTTCCTTGTGCTGGGCATGGGCGCACGCTCAGGTCGCGGGAAGCGTTGGACCCACTGACGTCGCACTCATCCAGTATCTCCGCGATAATCCCAATATGTCCTGTTCCCGGGTGTTCAGCCCCCGCCATCTTGAGGCCCAGGCGCACTATTACGCTTTTGTTGTCCCGGTCTATGAGATGGGCCGCCGCGCAGGACTGGGCCTTGTCTTTGATAACAGCGTCGGCAGGCAATATGCCTGGCAGTACACGGCCGATCAACCGTCTCCTGATACCACCCTCGTTGAGCTGCCCGTCTACTATTCATGGGAGTTCCAGACGGCGGAGAGGGGAGATTTTGAAGAGCTCGTGGACAGCATTCGATTTGCGCCGGTCGACCCTGACTTCGGAACGCGCGCCATCTCAGGCGAGGAGCCGGGCTATCTCTGCCTGCCCAACGGCACAGAGAAGAAATATCCCGGGCAGACGATTCTGATGGAAGGCGCGCTGGCGGCCCCTGACTACTCACAGCGCCGGACTCCGGTTTCTCCCAACGCCTTCACGCTGGATCTCCTTGACGACGTAAACACATCCCTTTCGCCAGGATCCGTGAGCGCCGCCTCAGCCAACGATCCTCTCTTTTCGCTGACTGTATACGGCCGCTATTTCCAGGACACCCAACACATCGATGCCGCCGAGGCCGGGGGTGCCTGGGTCGGCCCGCAGGACTGGGTGGGAGAATTGAATCTGGATGCGCGCACGCGCGTGGCTGCCTCCCTCGGCACCTCGGTCGTCAAAGACCATCAGGAAGAGTTCATGACAGAATGCTGGGAACAGGCGGGCGCGATCAAAGAGGTCAACCATCTTCTGCGCGCCGCACGCGCGGGCACGCAGACCTGCGAGACGATCAAACAACAGCACGTGGCGCCGCTGAATGATGCGCGCTTTACGCTTATCGCAGCGCAATTCCAGGATTACTATACGCACGACAACGGCATCGACGAAAAAAGCTTCAAGGCGCGCTTCAAGGATTCAGGGCTTCCACCAGGCCAGACCACTGCCACCTTCCGCCGCCTGCTGCACCAGCGCGGCGTGCGCACCATAAAAGACGACGATTTCTTTGCCCCCTGGCACGGCACAAAGACGACGACGCCCCGCACGCCGGATACCGATGTTTCCGTCATACAGAATCTGATCGACGGGTTTTTCAGAGGAGAAGAGCGGGGCTATTTTTTTTCCAACAACGCATGGAAAGGCCCGTCCATTCCTCCGTTGAAGCCGGAGGTCATCACGACCGAGGCTATCGATATCACCGATTTCCGCCAGCGATTCGACGTAACCGACGACGCCCTTGAGCGACTCAACGATATCGTCTCAATTCCAGGAGAGACGCTGACCAGCTTCGAGCCTCTTCTTTTTACGCCTCGCATCGATGTGCCGACCTACACCTACCTGCGGGAGCGCTCCCTCGATGTCCTTGCGCCGGGACTGGGGAAGCTGGAGAAGAACCGGGCCGTGCTGATCGAAGAAAACCGGAAGTTCATCGAGTCGTATCTGGTCGGACTTAACCACGAGATGGGGAGGGAGATGGTCTGGCGCGAGTTTCCGACGGACCAAAAAGGCACGATATTCCGCCACTTCTGGGACCCGGCGCCGGGGAAAAACCCTGTGGCCGAGATAACAGATATCGACGGATGGCAGGGCGCCCTGGGCAGCAACGGGGTCAGCGGGAGCAATTGCCTCGCGCTGGTTATCAGATCAGACATATTCCGCCGCTATCCGCACCTGATTCTCTTTACCATGAAAGTGAAGAACAAAAAAAATCCTTTATGGGGGGAGACGGAATGGGAGAATGTCTTCAACGCTATCAATGCAGGTGCAAAGAAAGGCGCGGACTTTGAGGTCTTCGAGCAACGTTTCAGCGCAGGCATTGGTGTGGACATCTTTTTCATGGGGCTGCCGTTTTCCACACCGGACGTCGAGAACGATCCCGATTATCTGTATTATTTTGTGTTTATGGAGCATATCTCCCTGCCTCGCTTCGGCATGGATGAAAAGCGCACTGATTCCTTTCAGAGCTGGGACGATCTCGGCTGGAACGACGTAGCGACTGACCCGGCGGGATGGCTTATTCTTGATTCTTCAACATTAAGCCCTGACGCGCAGAGCTACAATAACACCGCTTCCCCGGCCTGGGGGAGCGATAGCGCCGCCATGGCCTGTATCACTTATCAGAGGCCCGTGCGCGTTCTGGTAGACGCGCGGGCATTGCTGGCGCAACAATAGCAACTCGGGTCCGTCCCTGCTATGACCGCCGGTTTCGTCTTCCACGTTGAGGAGAGGAATTAGAGTCTTGGGTAATTGAACGAGGCTAAGTGTGATGCCGCGATTTCCTAACAAACCGATCCTTTTATTCCCCATGCGCCTTGAAGTGCTTGATCACCCGGAAACCCATACGGTTCTTCCGCCCAAGGCCTTCGCCGGAAAAACGAAACCGAAGCCGCGTACGATCACCCGTCGTGAAGTGTGGGTGCGCTGGTATCCGGATGACTGCCAGATATTTCCGCCCGCGGCCGGCGTTTCGGTCGCTGAAAAGAAGGCTTACACCGATTACCGCGACCGTACCGCCGCAAGCGTCGACGAAAAGGAGCGCCAAAGCGCGTGGCTCTCTTTTGTAAAAACCGTCGGTGTCGTTCGTGCCCGCTACCTTTCCGGCCTGGGGGACAGCGCTCTCACCCTGCCTTCCGCCGAATCCTCCCAGGCGCTGTCGCAGTTGCTGGGAGAGGGCGCGCCGCTCAAAATCCTTCCGCGTGCCGTCAAGCTCTACGGGCTGCACCGGGGATCGAGGGGAATACGCTTTGAGCTTATTGCGACGGGAAAACCTATTCCCCGCGATATCGTTTTTTCGCCGAACGATAGCCTAGGTGCGGCACGATGGGCCTTCGATTTTAACGATGCCGTCGCAAAAGGAATGGGCGTTAAAATAAGGGGTACCGCTGCGCTAGCTCGCTATGATGCGGCGGAATGGATCATCGCCGTCGGCGTCGAGGATAATGCCGCCAACGACGATATCCTGACCGAGCTCATCTCCCTTAACAAAAACCGCAGGACCTTCGATATTCTCCTCCAGGATACGCCTACTAATAACACCGAGGCGGAGAAAAGCGCCTTCACGGCCAACGAAAACGGGACACCAGCCGAGCGCAGCGCGGGCGGGGCACCGGCACGTAAAGGCGGCCTGCTTACGAACGGCGACCTGCTTGCCGGCGCACTGGGTCTTCCAGGGGAAATCTTCGACGGTCTTGACGGGGCTGCTGCTCCAGAGCAGCGACAGGCCATGGCGATGAGCCACCTGTTATGGTTCGGCTGCACGACGGACTACTGGGAAGGCTGGATGAATTACCGGGTTCCCAAGGGACATGGAACGAGCGCCGATCACCTGGGGGACATTTACAACGTCAGCAGCGATCTCGAGTTCTGGCTGCTGCTGGAAGACCATTTCCGCCGCTACGTTATCGGTCGGGGTATAGTGCCCTCGATACGTATCGGCGAGAATCCTTACGGCATCCTTCCCGTGACCCCCCTTGACAAATGGAGGCCTGAAAAAACCAAAGACGCTTCCGTGCGTGTGCTGGCAACCCTGCAAAAGGTCTGCAAGGCCTTCAAGGACAAGTTCCTTGCCGTTGGGAGCGCGGCGCCCCAAGTGGGAAGCGTGCCGGACGAGCAGAAGTTCCAGCCGCTTCTGCGGATACTCCAGCGCAACGCCGTCTCCAGGGAAGCGCTCGTTCAAAAGCTCCTGATCAGCAGGATTGATTATCAGTTCGGCGACTGGAAGCTGCTTTCCGACCCGCTGGTGGGAAATCCTGATACTTATTTCAGCCAGGCCGCCGAGTACTACCGGCATATCGATGAAACCGATTATTTCAATTTTATGGACCAAAAGACCGGCGATTTCGATCCTTCCGCCTTCTGGTCGAGATTCCCTTCCCTGCAGACTTTAGCGAACAGCGCAGGTGAGGCTAACAACGGTATGCCGCTTCTGCAACGGCTGCTGCTGACATCGGCCTTAAAGTTGGAAGGCATTATGATAAAGATTGCCTCCGATGCCGCCCGCGCTGAACTCAAAGGGGACAAAAAGGTCCATAGGCAGCGAATGAGAGAATACGACCGGCTGCATCTTGCCGCCGGTGAGATGGTTCGCGAGCTTACGTTCCTGCACGATTGCTCCGTGGAAGAGCTTGAAACCCTGATGATGGAAGTGCTCGATACCCTGAGCTTTCGCTTTGACGCCTGGATCCTTTCTCTTGCCAGCCGCCATCTCCTACAGATAGACCTGCGAAAAAAAGGCGGAACGGTGGGACGGATGAAAGTCCGGTCCGGTCCTCAGAACCTCTTAGGCATTTACGGGTGGCTGCGCAAGAAAGGCATCGCCGTGAGCGCTCCGCAGCAGGAAGGCTACTTCCAGGCGCCGTCGCTGATACACGGCGCTGCAGGCGCGCTTCTGAGCAATGCCTCCTTTAACAACCCGCCGTCGTCGCAGGCGGCTTTCCAGGTGAATCTTTCGTCGGCACGGGCGCGCGGGGCTGTCTGGTTTATCGAAAGCCTGCAGAAAGGATATTGGCCGGCGGAGATATTCGGCTACCGGGCGGAACGCATGATTCACGACCTGGGCTCGAATTTTGACCAGTACCTGGAAGCTCTGCGCAAGGCCTTTCCGCTGGGCAATCAGGGCGGCACACCGCCCGCAAAGACGCCGCGTATCATGGACGGCGAAAAATTCATGGATGCCCCGCTTTCCGATATCGAGAAAGCGATCGGCGCGCCGCCGGGATCGCAGCGGGCGGCGACACTGGCCTCCCTGCAACCGGTACTTAACAGCATCCGTGATGCCGTTTCAGATCTCAACATCGCCGAGACGGTATACCAGGCCGTCGCGGGCAACACGGCGCGCGTGACGGCCTGGATGGAGGCAGTGGAAGGCAAGAACGTGCCGCCGGCTCCTGAAATCCTTCAAACGCCACGAACGGGACATCCGCAGACGCAGCGCGTCATGTGTCCGCTTGCCGATGGCATTAATATCTCGGAATTCAAAGCATTGCATACGCCCCGCTCGGTGGCCGATCCCGTCATTGCCGCCTACTGCACGGCGCGCCTTAAGACCTACGACTACGGGATCCTCAAAGTTACCGTCGCCGAGCGCAACGAAAAAGACCCCGCTTCCGTATCCTACGTGCTGTCGCCGAAACAGCATCTAAGAATGGAACCGGTGGACCTGGTCTTTGGAGGAACGGCAGAGCTTGAGACGAGAATACGGCAGCATGTGTGGAAGGGTATTCTCTCAGGGGAAGCGCAGTGGCAGTTCCTGGGCAAGGATTTTCTCGCCGCTCCCGAGTGGGGCGCATTCAATGAGCGTTTCACCATGACCTTTGACTATGATTATCTTGAACCGGGCCGGGAAAACCGCCCGCGTCTCTCCTGGATCCTGCTGATCGCAGAGCGGTTGAAGATCTTTCTTACCTCGGTCCGCCTGATCGTCCCCGAGGATTTTTCCCTGAGAGGCAAAGATCCCGTCACGCTTGCCGGGCAAAAGCTCGAAGGGGCGCGCCGGTGCGCGGAGCGCTCGCAGGAGCTGGCGGGGCGTTTCAATAAACTTAGAGGGCAGTTAAACGATGCCATTGCTCGTTTCTCTGAGCCCTCCTCTTCCGAAAGCGACAGGGGGCAGAATTGGGAGATCATTC
>JAGUZM010000497.1 GCA_020060805.1 Deltaproteobacteria bacterium
CCCGGATCGGGTTTGGCGCCCCCGCGGGGTACATGCCCGAGCTTAGTGTCATGACGGTTTTCCTGACCGCATGCATTCTAGCAGCCTCTAGAATGCTGAAGGTCATCATGACGTTATCTATCAGCAAGGTCGCGGGATGATTGATGCTCAAACCGACCCCTCCACTCACGGCAGCCAGATGAAGGATTGCGTCGGGCCGGACTGATCCGACATAGCTGCAGGTGCCTTCACGGTCCCTCAAGTCACACTCCCTCGAGCTTGAAAATATGAACTCCCTGTCCCCGAACTCCCTACATATGGACCGCAAGCCCGCCCCCAACACAGCAGTGCTGCCGGTCACCAGTATTTTTCGATATGCGATCGCTTTCATTCCCATAGGATATCAATTTCTTAGGCTCATCTTCGCAAAGGTTTTTCATCCCGTGCATCAGATTCGGTCCATATACTCCGAATGATTGCGTCTTCCCCCAGGCCGTGCAGTTCATGAAGTCGGTCCCGGCTTCCTAGGTCAAACACATATTTGTCCTTGAATCCCATCCTTCGCAATTCGATACCCGCCCCTCGCTCCGTCAGGATCTCCGCAATCAGACTGTCCAACCCGCCACTATTTATGAAAGCCTCTTCGATGGTAACTATCCTACGGTATTTTTTTAGGACTTCAAACAGGACATCCTTATCAATTGGTTTCAAAAGGAACAAGTCCACAACACCAATATCCCTGCCCGTCTCTCGCATCCTCTGCGCTACTTTCATGGCCTTGTGAGTCATATATCCCGTGGCAACAAGGCATGTGTCCTTACCGTCTTTCAATTCGTGGAACCCGGCTGCCACTGCGGGCTGTTTATTATCCCTATAGATGTCCAGGACCGGCTTTCCTTCAAGCCTAATATATTTCGGCGCCTTATGCTGAACCGTGAAGTCCATGAAGTTCTCGACCAGTATGCAATCACTTGGCGAAAAAACCGTGAAGTGAGGAAATAAACGCATAATCGCCAGGTCTTCGAGGCAGTGGTGCGTCGGGCCGGAAACGAAATAGCTCAGGCCAGCACCCACAGCTATCAAGTTGACATTAAGCTCTTTAGTCTCTGACATTACAGATAGGTTTGTTCTTATTTGCTCATAAGCCCTCATCGTGGCAAATCCCGAGATGTTGTATGCATAGACACAGAACCCCTCCAGCGCCAAACCTGTAGCCACGTTTATCAGATTCTGCTCGGCAATACCGACATTGATAAACCTGTCCGGAAATTCAGCTCGAAGATCGTCAAGCGCCGGAGCCCCGAAATCGGCCGAGAGGAAGAATATTCTTTGGTCATTCCGCATCCTGTGATAGATATCCTCAATGAGCACATCCCTCATGACCCTTGCCTTCATGAGATTACCTCCAGGATGCGATCGACTTCTTCTTTAGTCAGTGATCTGATATGACACAGCGGATCTTCCTCCAGTTGGGGAACGCCTTTCCCTTTCATTGTATTCGCCACTAATACCTGCGGCCTGTTCTCCGTCTGCCGCTTCAACATAGACAGAGCGTTGTAGACCCCCTCCACGTCGTGTCCATCCACGCTCGCCGCACCCCAACGGAAGCTCTCAAACTTCGGCTCCAAGGGGTCAAGGTCTATAATGTCCCTGCAATACCCAAGAATGGACCGTTGGTTCTTATCAATTACTACAATCAAGTTGTCGAGTTTATGGTGGCCGGCGAACATGATCGCCTCCCACACCGAACCCTCATATAGCTCCCCATCGCCCATAAGAACAAAAACCTTCGAATCCAACTTCTTCCTTTTCAGCGCCAGACAAAGACCGCACCCCACCCCTAACCCGTGCCCTAGCGACCCGTTGACCGTCTCGAACCCCGGGACGAAAGTGTCGGGGATACCACCCAGAAAGGATCCCTCACATCCCGCTCTCTTCAATTCCTCCTTGCTGAAGAAACCCAGATCTGCAAGGATCGGATATAGAGAAACTCCCCCATGGCCTTTGCTCACAATCAATCGATCCCGGTGTTCCCAACCGGTGTCTGTTGGGTCATAGCGCAGGATCTTGCCATAGTAGAGAGCGACGAATATCTCTATGTCAGATAAAGAGGATGCCAGCCTAGTTTCCGGCGCACATCTGTGGACCCTCAGAGTCTCCCTCTTGACCCATGCGCTCCTTTCTTTCAGAACTTCGATGACCTTATTTTGCGTGCTATCTTTTTCAGAGTTCACTTTCTCTCTCCCGCCTCATGATCCAAGAACCACCTATATGTCAGCTCCAGCCCTTTCTCAATAAGCGTAGAAGGTTTCCACCCTAAAGAAAGGAACTTGGAACTATCGAGCAGTTTCTGCATCGGACCATCGGGTCTGGAAGTGTCCCATCGGATTTCACCGCCATACTGCGTTTCAGCTGCGATCAGTGTGGCTAGTTCTCTGATAGAAATATCGACTCCGGTTCCGATGTTATAATGGTGATTCTCCAGCTCCTCCGCATGCTGTACTGCAAAAATCGATGCCTCTGCCACATCCTCACTGAAAATAAACTCCCGCCTCGGATTCCCGGTTCCCCAGAGGACCACCTCCTTCTGGCCGCTTCTCCGTGCATCGTAAAAACGTCTCATCAATGCCGAAAAAACATGAGAATTTTCCACGCTGAAACGGTCATTCGGTCCATAGAGTGTATTCGGTATGAGAGCGATAAACCTGTTGGTTCTATATTGCCTGTTGTAGGCCTTACAGGCAAGAATCCCGGCTATTTTCGCGGAGGCATATGCCTCGCTCGTCTCTTCTATGCCTCCTGTCAGAAAGTATTCCTCCCTTATTGGCTGGGGGGAATGCTTAGGGTAGGTACAAGAAGAACCGTAGTAGACCAAATGCTTGACTCCAAACTGGTTCGCTGCTTCAAAAACCGTGTCCTGGATTGCGATATTTTCATGGAGGAAAGTGGCCGGAAAGGTAGCGCACAGACTTATATTTCCCGCTTTCCCTGCTGCCAGAAACACATATTCCGGACCCTCCTCCTCGAAAAATAGATTCACCGCCAACCTGTCTTTCAAGTCCAGTTCTTTATGGCCTCTGGTAACAATGTTCTGGAAGCCTTGCTCTTTGAGTTTCCTTACAAGAGCAGACCCAAGAAGCCCAGTGTGCCCGGCTACAAATATCTTTGAATTTTTCAAGATTTTCACTACTCTGCTGGGAGATTAATAGACGGCTTTGGATTTTCTTAAGCCCAAATTTAGACAGAATTCAGGTCAAAACCTCCCATTCTCCTCCTTTCAATCAGAACTCTCATCCCCACCCTCTTATGCACAAAAGAACCTTCGTCAGAATCTCCCGTACTTCACAAACCTTAAGCCACATCTAGGCTAACTATGTTCCCCCACTTCTCAGAAGGGAACTAGATCCCTATCCTGATCAAGTTGTCATGGCACTTGTAACGTTTCTTTTTTTCCATGTGTATCTCAATCCGCACTGAACTTTCGCGTATTGTGCCAGTAATACCTCCAGTTGACCCTAATGCTAAGACAACTTTTTAGGCATGATCCTTAAGATCGCCTTACTAAATTAGTTTCACGTCGGACTCAAGTTCTTGAAAAGGCTGAATGGGGCGTTTTGCAGCCTCTCTCTCCAGTTCCGCGTAGTCCTCTTGTGGATCAAAGAAGATAATCTGGCTACCCATTGATTCAAACTTAAAAGGTACGTAGATCAGCCCCGACAATATCTCCTTTACCCGATTTTGATGCTCATGCGGAACAAAAAGCAACAAAAATCCCCCTCCACCGGCACCTGTAAGTTTTCCCCCTAAGGCGCCTGCTGATATGGCTTCATTGTAAATCCTGTCGACCATGGAGTTCGAAACCACCGTACTCAGGCTTCTTTTGAGCTGCCACCCTTCGCTTAGGAGTTGCCCGAATTCTTTCAAATCCCGGCCCGTATTCAGCACAGAAATGCTCTCTTCAAGCAAATCCTTCATGATCCTGAGTTGACGTCTTCTGCTTTCAATATCGCCAACGTAGCTTTCCGCTACATCCGCAGCCGTCCTTTTTATTCCAGTATAGAAAAGCATAAGATAGGAATTGAGTTCTTGGATCCGCTCAACAGAAAGCGTCACCGGCCTGACTGAGATTTCCTTGTTTGGCATAAAACATATGTAGTTAAATCCGCCATATGCAGCAGATACCTGATCCTGCGAACCCACTGTCTCTTTAAGCAGCTCCTGCTCAATTTGGATACTTTCCATTGCCAGCTGGTGTTTACTTGGCATCTTTCCCATGAGAGCGTATAGAGCATGAAGTAGCCCCACGGTAAATGCAGAACTCGACCCCATCCCGCTTCTTGCCGGCAAGTCCCCATCGTGATGTATCTCCACCCCTCTTTCAAACTTTAAATACCGCAAAACTTCCCTCACCGCAGGATGTTTGATTTCACCAATACTCTTGCAGTTCTCGATATTCGAGTATACAATTCTAATTCTATGTTCAAAAAACGGCGGTAGGTACCGGCACGTCAAATAGCAATACTTATCGATAGTGGTCGCGAGGACAGCTCCACCATGATTGCAATACCACGCCGGGTAGTCAGTTCCTCCACCAAAAAACGAAATTCGAAACGGTGTCCTACTGATTATCATAGGTTCCCCTCACCAAGTTGATTCTGACTTAAGAACCGATAGGTCAAATATCATCACCAGATCAACCAAGACCCACATGGGTTCCCTGTTTGACCGCAATTCTTAATCAATTCATCAAGAACCCTCGTTCCTTGCCCTCTTACGACGACCCAAAGAATCTCCAAACCTCCCGTCCTGCAATTACTTTTGTTGGAAAATCCTCAGTCTTGCGAAATCCACCTCGATTCATACCACAGATTCTAGGGAGACCCCTTGCAAAAGATACTCAAATTCATCCCTCAGAATAGCCCCAGCCGCCTCATAAGATTCGGGTGTTCCGATATCTACAAATGGCCCTTGGGATAATAGCCCATATAACCCATTCCCAATTAACGTCGGGAGGACTTCGTGTTCAAGCGAAACCATCCTCCCTTCCGGTATCGCTTCTAGGACCTCGCGATCGAAAAGGTAAATCCCCCCGTTGACTAACCCTGCTCTTCTTCTCGGTGATTTCTCCTCAAACGAGACAACCATACCTTCACCATTTATCTTAACTGACCCATAGCGGCGTGTGTCCTTTTCAAACACAAGAGCCATAGACGCCTGGGCCGAACGACCACGATGGCTCTTCACATAGCCCGAAACATCTATCCTGCAGTAGGAATCTCCGTTTAAGACTAAAAGATGTTTTGAACTCGTCTTCGTTAGGGCATTACGGATGGCCCCAGCAGTCCCAAGAGGAAAGGGATCTCTAGCATAGATCGTTTTGATTCTAAGATTTTCTCCATCCCCGAAATGAGACACCACCATATCCGCCATATGTCCGATACACATTACAACTCGTTGGATCCCCTGACGACGCAACATCAACAGCGTCCACTCCACAAAAGGTCTTCCCCCTACAATCGCCATGGGCTTCGGCCTGTCACCCACAATCCCCTGTAGGCGGGTTCCTTTGCCTCCTACCAGTAAAATCGCTTCCGGATGGGTTTCATCACACATTCGTATAAACCGAATTTCTAACTATGTTAAAGCCTTTGATGAGCTCACGAATCCCCATGTCGAGACTGAAAGCGGGCTTGAAACCAGTGGACAGAATTTTTTCATTTGATACGATGTAATCCCTCTTGTCAGGATCTTCTCCGACGGCTGCTTCCAGAAAGGTGAAATTCGGCAAATGCTTCTGGATTGCCTGGCATAATTCAATCTTGGAAAGGTTGGCGTCCTCCAGTCCTACGTTGTAAGGCTCATCTTTCATCCTCTCAAAATGTTCAATCCCATGTAAAAAAACTCTCGCTACATCCCTGACATGTAGAAAATTTCTTTTGAAATATCCTTCGAAAATAACCGCTGCTTTGTCCGTCACAGCCCTGTAAACGAAATCATTCACAAGAAGGTCAATCCTCATCCTCGGAGACGTGCCAAAGACCGTTGCCAACCGGAATGTTATGGCATTACCCCTGTCGAGAAAAATATTTTCAGCATCAACTTTTGTCCGGCCGTACAAAGAAATAGGTCGCAATTGGGTCTCTTCGGTACAGAATTTTCCCTTTTCGCCAATGCCATACCCACTATTCGTTGTTGGGTATAGTATGCATTGCTCCTTAGAACATAGCCTCGCAAGAAGCCTACTCGCCTCAAGATTTGTCGACATGGTAGCCGTGATATCCTGGTTACATAGCGGAGCTCCTACCAACGCAGCCAATGGAATAATTATATCATTATCCTTCACAAGCCCGGCCATGAGGTTCTCATCCCGGCAGTCGCCTCTGACAACAGAAAAGGTATCATAGACGCAGCAATCCATGAGGCTATTTTGCCTAAACATAAAATTATCCAGGACAGTGACCTCATATCCATTCTTAAGCAGTTCGGGAACTAGTATCGACCCTAAGTACCCAGCGCCCCCCGTAACCAATATTTTCCCCTGTGAATCTTTCAATTCAGAACTTCCTCCTATTATTCAAGTATCTCTATAGCTATCATGGTTCGAATAAAATGGTGATTGATCCAAGATTCTTGCATGCAGTGCGTGCGTTATGGGCACGCCGTCAACTTATTACCTCACTCTTGCACCGAGGGGTAGCAACAAAATGAAAAACCATCGATGTAAAGAGAGATGCGCTGTTAACTTTTTACCTTTCTCGCGATTTCGGGAATCGTCCGGAACAAGAATAAGTGAAGCGTGATGCGTAATGGGTGATCGTGATGCGGACTGATGCGCGACGTTGTTGACGAATTGTACAAAGTGTTTGGTCTATCTCGTCTATCTGGTCTGGCGATAACGTTAGGGACGTTAGGAGCGTCAAGAGCGTTAGGAGCGTTAAGAGCGCAGAATTTGCGAGAATTTGCGGGACGTTGTTGACAAATTGTACAAAGTATTTGCTCTATCTAGCCTATTCGGTCTGTTCGGTCTGCCAGAAGCATGGAGCTAAGAGCTGGGAGCGCGGAGTAAGCGTAAAACCAGAACCACACAGCTACAGAGCTACAGGAGGACAGATAGCAGCTGACACCAAAAAGTTTCAACCCCTCTCGAGGATTGAGATATACTCCTCTACGGACATGCCAATGACCTTCATGTTGTTCCTGA
>JAGUZM010000164.1 GCA_020060805.1 Deltaproteobacteria bacterium
CGATCACCGAGCCTCCCGGATCCGCCAGTCCCGACAGGATGGCCTCGATCATCAGGCCTTTCGGGATGACGTGGGCCAGGGCTTTGCGGAAGACCGGATCTGTCAAAGGCGGGCGCCGCACATGGTAGGAAAGGGTGTAAAAGCCGTGGTTCGGGTAACCTTTTGCCACAACGTTTTTCACCTTCTGGAGGTCCAGCAACAGGCTCGGTTTGAGGATGTAACGGGTTCGGTCACACTCCCCTTTCTCAATCGCCGCGGCGGTCGCGTCGTGGGACGCGTAGACGATACCGATGATGCCGGCGCATTTCGGGGGGCTGAAGTGTTGTTTGAAGGCGGTCGCCTTGTACTCGCGGCCCTGATCCCAGTAATCCAGTTTGAAGGGTCCGCTCCCGATCGGCTTGTCGTTCGGGAACTTGAGAGGATCATCCAGCCCCACCTTTTCCGGAATGTCCTGCCAGATGTGTTTGGGAATGATGAACATGCCGCCGAGCAGATTGGTCAGGAAGGGGGCAAAGGGGTCTTTGAGCCGGATCCGGATGGAATCCTTGCCCGTGATCTCGACGGACTCTACGCGTTCCAGCATGGAGATGAAGAAGGGTGCCTTCCACTTGGTTTGATAATCGAAGCTGAATTTGATGTCTTCGACGGTGACGGGTTTCCCGTCATGCCAGAGCATTCCGGCACGGAGCGTGATATCGATGGATTTGGGATCAGGGAGAACGTAGCTTTTCGCCATCCAGGGAATCGCCTTGCCGTCAGGATCGATCCTGAACAGGTTGTCGTAGACCATCCTCACTTCCATGAACTCCAGGTGGTCCTTAATGGCCACCGGGTTCCAGTTCTTCACTTCAGCCGTTCGTCCGGTTCTCACATAACCGTCTCCCTGGACCACCTCCATGCTGAGATCCGACCAGAAGCTGCCGATGCCGTCGCCGAGCATCGGGGTGAGGTTCTTGATCCGGTCCGAGCGGTAAGCGTTGGTCATCTGCATGTAAGCCACGGGGTGCATGGCCTGGCACTCGCTGATGGCTTCCTGGGCTTTGAACACGACCTCCCGCCTTTTTTCCACGTTCATCTCAGCTCTTTGAGCCTCTGCCATTTTATCGATCTGAGGGTCCGCCAAGCCTACCCAGTTAAACCCCCCCTTCTTGTACTCACTGGAGTGGTGACATTGAAAGATGAAAACGTCCGGATCGATCCGGATGGGTGCGCCCGAGAGCATCACAAACCACATGTCATAATCATGCTCCATGATGACTTTTTGCACGTTCTGATTGTAATCAATCGGGTAAGCTTCCACGTCCCAGCCGATCGCCTGGAACGCCTGGGAGCATGTCCTGGCCACCTCCGGCCGCACCGGGTCCATGGCCGCCGTGGCCGTCATCAACTTCATGGCATCCACTTTCGCGCCTGCCTGAGGCTGGGCGAACGCCACGCCTGAACCTGCGATCATGGTCGCGCCGATCGCTGTACCGGTCACCTTCAGGAACTCCCTTCTGTCCATGTCACGCTTCATCATCTTTACCCTCCTTTGGTTGATGGTTAATCGCTGCGGAATAAGCACCCCATGGAAACCAGCCGGGCGCTCAAAGCCACCCTGCTGAGGGCGATTCCGGGTTTCTTCACTTTAGGCATGGCCTCATCGAGTGCCGGTTTCCACGAACGCGACGATTTGCTCTGACGTCATACCGGAGAGGCCGAGGGCGTCAACGGTTCTTCCTTCCGCGAAGAAGGTTTTTCCCGTGAGAAACTCACCCAATCTGACCACGGTTTCCATTCGCGTCACGTCCACCCCTAACACTCGACCCAGCGAGGCCATAGGGACCAGGCCGGTGGGGATGTCCTCGAGAAGGTAGCGTGTGAGGAGCGTCTTTTGGCCCTTCACCCCGGCATAGGCTTTATTGTTCCGCACCACCTCGGTCAAACTGTTCCCCCGGGCGCCGTAGGCGAGGCCGTACCACTCCCGGATGGAGGGGAGGTCCAGGCCGAAAGCCTTTGCCACGGAAAGCCGTTCCTGATCGATGGCTTCCACGAAGGCGCCGATGGAGGGCGTAATGCCGTCCCAGTAGTACAGCCAGTCCCTGCCCGATTCGATCATCGAGGCGTTGAGCAGCGTCGGCGCAGGATGCATCATGGCATTCGGGTTTCCCAGGCCGGTCTCGAGCACGTTCTTTGCCGGCCGAATCTGCGGAAAGGTGTTGTTCAGCATTTCCACCACCCAGCGGGTTTCCGTGGCCGGCAGGGCGGCGACCAAGAGATCACTCTTTATCCCCAGTATGGACGCATGAGCCGGTTCCGGGCTGCGACAGGCATAGATCAGGGAATTCGCTTCAGCGATGCCAATCCTGGCGTTGCATTTCTTATCTTCCAGGACTTTCCTGAACTCAAGGGCACCGCCGGTGGCTCCCGGATGGATGTAGACAACCTGGCCGTGTGCCAGATGGGGGGCGCATGCTTTTGCCACTTCCCGGTGGGCGACGGCGGGTGTGACCACGGCGATGATATCCGCTCCCTCTATGGCTTCGGCGACGTTCAGGGTGGCCACTTCCAACTTCCCGAAACCTTTGACGAGCCCGTCCAGTTGGATCCCGCCTTTTCTGCGGACGGCATCCACGGTTTCGGGAATGATGTCATAAAGCCTGACAGGGAATCCCATGAGCGAGAGATGCCCTGCCATGGACTGTCCTCCGTTGCCGCCTCCGAGGACGGCCCATCGTGTTTGTCGCGTATCCTTTTTCATGGTTACACCAAAGAGTGAATTGCAGAAACCTGGGCTGACGACCGAACGCCCCATTCCAGAGGGAGGCGCAATATAACACAAAAAACGGGCAAGGTCATTCAAAAGATCGCACTGTGGAGGCTATGTTCTGACGGGAGGTGACGATGCTGTCGGCGATCATCGAACCCTCTCTGACCGTGGCTCCTTCCCAGAGGATGGACCTTGCAATCTCCGCATGCCGGCGGATAACGCTTTTTTCCCCGACCACAGCCCAGTCTTTGAAAACCACGGAAGGGTCGATTTCGCAGCCTGGGGCGATCAGGATCTCCTTCTTAGAAAGCTCCCGGTTCGCATCCACATAGCTCTTCAGGGTCCCGATATCTCGCCAGTAATGGTTCTTGGACACGAAAGCACGGATCGCTTTTCCTGAAGCGATCAGCTGTTGATAGCAAACGATGATGTCATAAAAGACACCCTTCGGGATGTATGAAAGCAACTCGGGGCTGATGATATGGATCCCCGTGAAAGCGAGCCTGCCGGGGAGGTTCTGCCTGGCGATGTCCGATATATGCCCGTCTTCAGCGACCTCGATTTGATTGAAGGGCTCGCAGTCGTGAAGAATCAGGGTGACGAGGGAACCGGACCTGACGTGTTCCTCGTAAGCCGAAGCGAGATCGATGTCCGTCAGAACGTCCCCGTTGATCACCACAAACGGGTCATCATCCCAGAAATCCGACGTATTCTTTATTCCCCCTCCCGTGCCAAGGATCTCAGGCTCCACCCTTGTGTCGATCGGCAATCCGAACGGCTTGCCCAGGTCCAGGTAATCCAGCAGTTGCTGATGGAGGTGATGGGCGTTGACGACGAGCCGGGTGAAGCCATGGGCTTTCAAATGATCGATCACTCTCGCAATGATCGGTTGGTTGGCCACAGGCATCAGCACCTTCGGCCTTTCCTCGGTGAGAGGTCGAAGCCTTGTGCCCAGCCCGGCTGCGAGAATCATGGCCTTCATGATGATCGAGTGTCTAAAGTTCGAAGTGCGCTAAGGTGTCTAAAGTCAGAAAGACGAAACCACGAAAGCACGAAACAGAAAAATATAAAAGCCAAAAAACCTTATATCACGAAAGCACGAAAGAAAGAGAATGCGAAGAGGGTCTCTTCACCCATTACCCATCACCCATCACCCATCACGGCTTGTAGTACATCAGTTTTCTGCCGTAGGGGTAAACGTCATCTATCAGATCCTGTTTCTCATCTTCCGACATAGGGCGAAAGGCCCTGGCAAAGGCGACGTTCTGCTCCAGCTGCTCGACATCATCACACCCGATCACGGCGAGGCTCACGGGCTGGGAAAGGGCGAAACGAAAAAAGGGTTCCATGGAGCTGAACCATGGAAGCTTTGCAGCAAACCCCCTCAAATAGACCTTCATGGCGACAATACCCATCCCCTTTTTCGCCGCGACGGGAATCACCTGGTCGATGTAACTTTTGTACACGGGCTCTGCCGGATTGACAGGGATCAGGACCGTGTCAAAGTCAAAGGTCTCGATGCAGCGCCTCGTTATCAGGGGATCGTCATGTCCTGTGACGCCGACAAACCTTGTAAGCCCCTTTTTCTTTGCCTCCATGAACGCTTCGATCGCACCCTGGGGGCCGAAGATCTCTCCGACGTCCTCGGGGGTCCTGACGTCGTGGACCTGCCAGAGATCGAGGTGGTCGGTCTTCATGTTCTTCAGGGTTTCCTGAAGGTGAGACCATGCGCCTCTCCGGTCCCTAGCATGGGATTTGCTCGTAAGGAATAGGTCTTTTCTTCTTTCCTTCAGGGCCAGGCCGTAGTAAGCCTCACTGCCTGAATAGGCCCTTGCGGATTCAAAGTAGTTGACTCCCAGGTCGATCGCGCGATTGATGAGCTGATAAGCCTGATTCTCGTAACCGTGGGTTCTCAGAATCCCTTCCCCGCCGAGACCGAAAACCGTGACCTCGACCCCTGTTCTTCCCAGTTTCCGCTTCGGGATGCTCATCAAAGGGCCTCCTTAGTGGTTGCGAGGCATAGCTGCGCTCTTTATCTGTCTACATGTTTCAGGGGGCCATTTCAAGATGTTTCCTGATCTGGCGCACCGTTGAGATCGGGGGCGTTTTCTGCTACATTTGAAGGGGCAGCAGGGAAAAAAGGAGTCTTCAGCCCTGCCCGGAACCCTTCCCAGGAGGAGCATGATCCGTGCCTGCCAATCTGCCACCGATGTATTTTGAGGCGGAGAAGCGCTACCGGGAGGCCAAAACGCCAGAAGACAAGATCAAGGCCATCGAGGAAATGCTCGCCATCATGCCCAAGCACAAGGGCACGGATAAACTCAAGGCAGACCTGCGGCGCAAGATCGCCAAGCTCAAGGACGAGGCCCAGCAGAAAAAAGGAGGGGCGAGACAGGCGACGGCATACGCCATCGACAGGGAAGGGGCGGCACAGATTGCGGTGATCGGCCCTCCCAATTCCGGAAAATCAGCCCTGGTTGCTAAGCTGACCAACGCCAGCCCCGAAGTGGCGGAGTTCCCTCACACCACGTGGAAACCCACCCCAGGCATGGTGCCTTATGAAAACATCCAGTTCCAGCTGATCGATACGCCCCCGATCACCAAAGAGTACACCGACCCATGGATGGTTGACTTGCTTCGCCGGGTGGACATCCTGATCATTCTCCTCGATCTTCGTGCTGATCCCCTCCAGCAACTCGACGACACCCTTTCGATTCTGAGGGAGTGGCGCATCTTCCCTGAGGGCACCCCTGTTCCCGATGATCTCACAAAGCCCCCGTTGATCAAAAAGTTCCTCGTCGGGGCCAACAAAATGGATGAGAAGGAGGACGAAGAGACCTATCAGGTCTTTCTGGAGCTGTCTGAAATCAGGGTTCCCTGCATGGGAATCTCCGTCAACCGGGGGAAAAACCTGACAGGCTTGATCGAGAAGATCTACGGGATTTCGGGCATCATCCGTGTCTACACCAAAGCACCCGGAAAGGAGGCTGACCCGACGGCGCCGTTCATCCTCCCTAAAGATAGCACCCTGGAGGACCTGGCAGTCAAGATCCACAAGGACTTCAGGGACAAGCTCAAGTATGCACGGGTCTGGGGAAAAGCCGTGTACGACGGCCAGATGGTTCAGCGGGACTATGTGCTGCAGGAAGGGGATGTCGCTGAGCTGCATATATGAAGAGAGCACAGGACGCTGAAGGACGAAGGGGCTGAGGGAGTGAAAAACCTTCCTCATCCAGGGCGAAAGCGATGGAATGGGATGAAGGGGATGATCAAAGGACTGCGTGAGGTCATGTCCATGCCGGTGAAATGGGTGTACCTGATGCCTCTGATTCTCTTCCTGAGCGGGGGGTTCTATTTTTTCTACCCGAAGATCGAGAACTTCTTCATCTTTTTCCCTTCCAAGCCGTTTGACTTCACCCCTGAAGCGTTCCGGCTGGCCTACAAGGACGTCCGCTTCGTCTCCCAGGACGGGAAGCGTTTGCACGGCTGGTTCTTTCCCCTGGAAAGGGATGCGCCGGTGATTCTTCATTTCCATGGAAACGCGGGTAACATCTCTCACCGCCTCGATCTCGTCAACCAGCTGCTCAGGCGGAACCTCCAGGTTTTTATGATCGATTACAGGGGATTCGGAAGAAGCGAAGGAAACCCCTCAGAGAAAGGGCTGTACCTGGACGGTCTGGCCGCCTACGATCATCTCACGCAGCAAGAGGGGATTTTGCCCGGAAAGATCGTGCTTCACGGGCATTCGATCGGCGCCGCGGTGGCGGTCGAGGTGGCACTCCTCAGAAGCGTCGGCTCCGTCATCCTGGAAAGCCCTTTCACTTCCACGAAGGACATGGCCAGGACCATTCCCCTGTTTTTCCTCCTCTCTCCTTTTCTTCCCTCAAACTACAACAACCTTGAAAAGATCGGTCGTCTCCACGCTCCCAAGCTGATCATCCACGGAGACCGGGACGAGATCGTCCCTTTCGCCATGGCCGAGAGGCTGTTCGAAGCTGCGAAAGAGCCGAAGTATTTCTTCCGAGTGGAAGGGGCGCAGCACAACGACACCTTCATCGTGGGCGGGGAAAGGTATTTCGAGATCTTCGCGGGGTTTGCGCTGAAAGCTAGAATCTGAGGGGATATCCTCTGCGCTGACGGCGTTGGGAGCCAAGATCAACGGGACTCACGAAAACTGCCGCCCATATAGAGTTGCCCCATTTGAGGGTTTTCGAGAAGCTCCATCCCGGTGCCGGTCAGGGCGTTCTTGCCAGAATCAAGGACATATCCACGGTGGCACATCTGGAGGACCCTTCGCACGTTCTGTTCAACCACGATCATGGTTGTCCCTGTCTCGTGAATCTCCCTGATTTTCTGGAAAACCGAATAGGCAAGGACCGGGGATAAGGCGGCAGAAGGTTCGTCCAGGAGCAGCAAGCTGGGGTTGCACATGAGACCCCGGGCAAAGGCGAGCATCTGACGCTCTCCGCCGGAAAGCGCGCCGGATCGCATTCTGAACCTGGGCCGGAGAACCGGGAAAAGCTGGAGGATCTCGTCGATCCTGGATTTGAGGTCGGTTCCTTCCAAAGCTCCCACGATCAGGTTCTCGTACACACTGAGGGAAGGGAAGACGTTGCTCACCTGAGGGACATAGGAGATCCCGATCGCCATCATTCTCTCCGTCGGTTCTCTGAGGAGAGAGTTTCCTCTGAAGCGGATGTCGCCGCCCCTGACCTGGAGAAGGTTCATGACGGCATTGAGAACGGTCGATTTGCCTGCGCCGTTAGGGCCGACGATCCCGATGATCTCCCGGTGCGACACATCCAGGCTCACGCCGTGGAGCACGTCGGCATCCCCGTAACCGGCATGGAGGTTTTCAATGCTGAGCAGGGGGCCCTTCATCTCTTCCCAAGTAGGCTTCCAGGACGCGGGGGTCCTGAAAAACCTTAGCTGGTTCACCGTGAGTAAGAATTCGGCCGTCCACCATGACGAAAACGACGTCACTCAGGGTCTTGATCGTGTACATATTATGCTCCACCACGACAAGGCTGACGCCTCGTTCTCTCAGAGCGAAGAGTTTTTCCATGATCTGGTCGATCATCACGGGATTGACGCCTGAGAATGGCTCATCCAGAAGGAGAAGCCGGGGATTGAGCATGAGCGCTCTACCCAGTTCCAGGAGCTTTTTCTGGCCTCCCGAGAGGTTCCTTGCCTGGAGGTTGCGCACAGGCTCGAGGGTCAGGAACCGGATGATATCGTCTGCCTGTTCTGCGAGCCGGCGCTCTTGCTCCTGCACCCTTCTCCACCGGACCCAGGCGCTGAAGACGCCTTCCCCGAGCTGATCCTTGGGAGCGACGAGGAGGTTCTCGATCACTGTCAGGCGGCCGAACTCCCTCGGCACCTGAAAGGTTCGCACCATCTGCTGGAGGGCGATCTCGTGGGGCTTATGATCGGTGATCTCCTTTCCTGAGAAAAAAATCGTGCCCCCTTCAGGTTCCAGGAACTTGCTCAGAACCGCGAGGAGCGTGGATTTTCCTGCACCGTTGGGGCCGATGAGGCCCACGACCTGGCCTTCATTCGCCTCGATCCACGCGTCGCGCAGCACCTCAACGCCGTCAAATCTCTTGAATATGCCTTTCGCTTCAAGGAGCATCTATGAATCCTTGCGGCCCATGAGGCCTTGTGGCCGGTACAAAAGAAGCAAGATCATGCCGAGGCCGACGATCATGAATCGCGCCGCGGCCAGTTTCACGTCCGAAAGAAAGGGGATGAAGTCCTTCACGAACCGAGTCCCTTCCAGGAAGATCAGCAAGATGAAGGTTCCCAGGATAACGCCCTTGTTGGAGCCTGACCCGCCGAGGATCACCGCCATCCAGACATAGAAAGTCACCAGGGGGAGAAACTGCTCGGGAACGACAAAATTGATATAATGGGCGTAGGCTGATCCCGCAGCGCCGGCGATGGCTGCGCCGATCACAAAAGAGCGGATCTTGAAACTCGCCACATGTTTCCCGAGACTCTGGGCTGCTTCCTCGTTTTCCCTGATGGCTTCCAGGGTTCGGCCGAAGGGCGATCTTCCAAGCCGCCGCACCATCCAATACGCCACAGCAAGGAGTGCCACGACAAGACCCAGGAAAGCGATTTCGTTGGCCCCTGTCTGAAGCTGGCTGAAGGGCCTCGGGATGTAGCTGATCCCCTGGGTGCCGTGGGTGAAGTCCCTTTCATTGACCAGAATCGCCCGGACCACTTCGCTGAACCCCAACGTCACGATAGCCAGATAGTCTGTTCTGAGGCGTATGGACACCAGGCCCAGAGGGTAGGCTGAAGCTCCGGCAAGAACAACGGCAGCGAAAAACCCGGCGGGTATCGGCCATGCCAGCTTGGTGGTCAGAAGGGCGGAGGCATAAGCGCCGATCGCGAAAAATCCGACATGGCCGAAATTGATCAGTCCCGTGTAACCCCAGTGGAGGTTCAAGCCCAGGGCCAAAAGGGAATAAATCGCTACCAGAATGAGCATGGCCACGAGATAAGCGGTCAACGCACGGCCTCCTTCACGCCGAGAATGCCCCAAGGTCGGATGAGGAGGACGAGGGCGATGATCACAAAGGAGAACGCGACCTTGTAGGTTTCACTGATGAAGAGCACCGCCACTTCCTGGCTGACGCCGATGACAACCCCTCCCAGGATAGCGCCGTAAGGGCTCCCGAACCCGCCGAGAATCGCCGCAGCAAAGGCGGGGAGCAGAATATCCCAGCCGATATAGGGGTGGATGACTGTTTTGCACCCGAGGAGAATACCTGCAAGACCTGCCAAGGACAGAGAAATGATCCACATCATCCGATTGACTTTGGCCACCCGGATGCCGCTCACCCTGGCGAGTTGGGGGCTGTCCGATACGGCCCGCATCTTCCGTCCGATGTCCGTGTAGCGCAGAAGAACATGGACCCCCACGATCGCCGCCAGGCTCAGGCCCGTGAAAATGACGTCGGCGGGGAAAATACGCAGCCCCATGACTCGCCATGCCCGCAGGACAGGGAGGGGATAGGAGAACTGGCCCGTCCCTGCGAAGAAGATAACGGCATGCCTCACGAATAAAGCTATGCCGATCGAGGCGATCAGGTTGGTCGCGGATGAGCGGCCCGCCAACCTCTTGAACACGAGATGATAGCAAAGAAGCCCGGCAGCAACCGTGAGAAACATTCCCCAGAGCACTGCCAAGGGCATTGAGAGCCCCATGAAATGGGTGCCCAAAAAGGCTCCGTAGGCGCCGATGGCCAGGTAATCGCCGTGGGCGGCG
>JAGUZM010000622.1 GCA_020060805.1 Deltaproteobacteria bacterium
AGCGCTGATGGTCCCCCCGCCCACCTGGTGTATCTCGTTCGTCACTTTGATCATGGGCCCCACGCAAAGGCAGTCCTGCTTAGAATGACGGATACCTCACCCTGAACAGAAAATCAAACAGTTCCAGAAAAAGGTCTCCGTCCGCCGTGAGGGGCCCCTCATCGTCCGTGGCCAGCATCTACGGCGTGCGGCGTCCACAGGGGCCAGCCCGGGGCCTGCATGTCCCAGAGAAGGCACCTCAAAATAAATCTCGTGGAGCAAAAAGGTATTGACAGGTCTTTTAGATATGACTAGAATAGTCATGAACTTGAAAGGAGCATGCGGTCAAGATGAAAACGGCGGCGGTGTCCGAACTGAAGGCGAAGCTCAGCGAATTTCTCGGGCAGGTCAAGGCAGGGAATGAGGTTTTGATCACTGACCGGGGGAGGCCGGTGGCGCGGCTCGTCCCGATTTCAGCGGCGACGACGGTAAAGGAAGCGCTGTCCACGCTAGAAAAACAGGGGCTGATCAAGATTGGATCAGGCAAGCTCCCCAAGAACTTCTGGACGATGCCGAGAGCTGAAGACCGGCAAGGTCTTGTCCTAAAGGCATTGCTAGAAGAGAGGGAGGAGGGGAGATGAGATTCTGGGATTCCTCGGCGATCATTCCCCTTTGCCTGCGGGAAGCGAACACAGACATGATGAAGAGCCTGCTAACAGCGGATGAAGACATGGTGGTCTGGTGGGCCACGCGAGTGGAATGTCTTTCCGCACTTTTCAGGCGGCAGAGAGAAGGAGCCCTTCCCGCAGCGGCAGAGCAGAAGGCCAGGTCCGTCTTGGATGTCCTCGCGGCAGGGTGGTCGGAAGTGCAGCCAACCGAGGTATTGCGTCGGCGGGCAGAAAGACTTATCGCAGTGCATCCTTTGAGATCTGCTGATGCGTTTCAGCTCGCAGGAGCACTCGTGTGGGCTCAGGACTCTCCTCAAGGTTTTGAAGTTATCTGCCTGGACCGGAATTTGAGGGAAGCAGCCGGCAAGGAAGGGTTTAGCGTCCTTCCTTAGAACATGGCCATCAGGTAGGCGAATCCCTCCCGAGAGCTTGCCCTATAACCCAAATTTCCTCTCCTCCTCGAGAGACTGTGTCGCAAGGCCAATGGGTTGTCATTCCGGATGAGGACGCCCTTGGCGGCCGAGATCCGGAATCCAGGAAGTGTCTGCCGTTCCAGCTTCTTCTGGATCCCGGCTCGCGTCCCGCTTCGCGGAACTTGGCCGGGATGACAAAATATGACACAGTCTGCCAGGTGGGTGGAAAGGTGAGGGGGTGGGAAACAGAAGTATTCGGAAAAGGATAAGGGGATGGCGTTGGCGCGGGGAGAAGGAATAAAGGTGGGGTGCTGCGGGTTTGCGGCGGCGCAGAAGAAGTACTTCGATCTGTTCAAGGTGATCGAGGTCCAGCAGACCTTTTACCAGCTTCCTGAAATCAGGACCGCGGAAAAGTGGCGCGATGCCGCACCTCCCGGTTTTGAGTTCACCATGAAAGCATGGCAGCTCATCACCCACCTCCCGTCGAGCCCGACCTACAGGAGGCTCCATGAACGAATCGATCCCGGCAAGAGGGACCGCTACGGCGGGTTCCGGCCGACCGCGGAAGTCATGGACGCGTGGAAGAGGACAGCGGCCTTCGCGGAAACCCTGGGTGCGACCATCGTTGTGTTCCAGTGCCCTGCAAGCTTCAGGCCCCTGGCGAAGAACGTAAAGAACATGGAGGCCTTTTTCAGGGAAATTGACCGTGGGCGCTTTACCTTCGCATGGGAACCTCGCGGCGTGTGGCCCGATGAATTGGTCCTTCGCCTCTGCGACGATTTGAGGCTCATCCACTGCGTGGACCCCTTCAAGAATGAACCCCGCTTCGGTGATGTGGATTACTTCAGGCTACACGGCATCGGCGACTACCAGTACACGTACACCGATGACGAGCTCATGGAGTTGAAAAAGAAAGTCGGGAGAAAACCGGCTTACGTCATGTTCAACAACAACACCATGAAACAGGATGCCCTCCGGTTCATGGATCTCCTTCACGATTCCTGATGGTCCGGTTCTTTTTCCTTGACCCAGCGGCCTGATGCTCCTATGTTTTTCAGGAAAAGGCAGGTTTATATCCCCCCAGGCTCCTTGGGGTTTTCGATCCTAAGACACAAAGATCGCGCCATGGCCAAGGCCTCCCGCCCATACCAGATTCTTGCCAAACCCATTGGCTCCATCTGTAACCTCAGCTGCGACTACTGTTACTACCTGAGAAAAGACGGCCTCTACCCTGGTGAGAAGTCATTTCGCATGCCGGACGATGTCCTGGAAGCGTACATCCTACAGCACATCGAAACCTACCCCGATCCAGTGATCAACTTCTCCTGGCACGGTGGTGAGCCGACCCTGCTTGGATTGGACCACTTCCGTAAGATCGTTGAATTGCAGCGCAAGCATAAACCCCCTGAGGGTCAGATCATCAACGGTATGCAAACCAACGGCACCCTCATCGATGAGGACTGGTGCCGCTTCCTGGCAGAAGAGGGCTTCGCCGTTGGGATCAGCCTGGACGGTCCGGAAGGAATGCATGACAGCCATCGTCTTACAAGGGCCGGGAACCCCACCCACAAACAGGCCATGCAGGGATATGAACTCCTGCGTAAGCACGGAATCTTGTGCGATATACTGTGCGTGGTTCACTCGAAGAATGTCCACCACCCCGCCGAGGTTTACCGGTTCTTTAAGCAGATCAAAGGGTCATACATCAGTTTTCTACCCTTGGTGGAACCGCAGGCGGACAGGGATGCAGGAGTAAGCTCTCGAACCGTGCCGCCCGATGCCTTTGGCGCTTTTCTCTGCGCGATTTTCGATGAGTGGATGAACCGGGATATCGGGCGAGTAAAAATCCAGATGGTCGAGGAGGCGGCCAGAACAGCCCTGGGGCAAGAGCATGCCTTGTGCATCTTTAAGAAAACCTGCGGTGATGTTCCTGTGATCGAACACAATGGAGATTTTTTTCCTGCGATCACTTCGTTGACAAGGAACACCATTTCGGGAATATCCGTCAAGCCCGGCTGGTTGATCTGATTGAGAGTCAGCCGCAGAGGGCATCCGGAGCGAGAGCCAAAAAACCCTCCAGAGCAACACGCCGGGCCACGTCCTCGATGTGGGCGTTAAGGCCGCGATTCTCGTGGATGACGACCACACCGGGAAGTTTTGCATCTCCCTTAGGCCTGACGAAATAGGCCCGAACATCGCCTGTTTCACCGGCGAATTTCATGTGCTCCGCGATCAGACGAGCATCATCCTTTGCCACGACCTGCGCTATGGCAGAGTTCCTTTCCAGCAGAGGCAGCAGCGCATCGGCAGCAGCAGTCCCGCCGGCAATGATGGCGAGTTTCTTGAGGAATTCACGTCGGTCTAATGATCCATGAGAGTATTTTTCATACAGCTCTTTGGCATCCTGATCCATAACCTTTCCGCTTTCACTTTCCTACTCACTGCTGAATAATTTCCTGATATCCCTTCCCACCTGCTTGAATGCTTCGCCGATCTCTTTGCCCGTGTCCTTGAACCACTCGCCGATGGACTTGCCCGTTTCCTTTGCCTGTCGGCCCGTATTCTTTCCCTTCTTACTCAAGTCCTGACCGACTTCTGTTGCTTCTTTCTTCACGGCTTCACCAACTTCTTTGCCCCCTTCTTTTACGGCTTGGCCGATGTCTTTCCCCATTTGCTTGAGACTCTGGCCGACATTTTGCGTACCTTCTTTGGGGGCATCGTCAGCCCAGCATGGGAACACCAGAGAAAGGGCCATCACCAGGGCGATCACCATAGCTCGCATATTTCCCTCCCGCAAAAACGTGACAAGGATCGGGACCCCCTTAGAATCTAAGAGAGTCATTCAATCTAATTTAACTCGTAACTGTTCTCACGTGCAATGATTCCGCCCCTCTCTACCAAATATCCAATCCCGGGAACACCCAGCCCAAGATGTCTGTCAAGGGGACGTCATTCCATCCCTAGGTTGTCGTTCTCGCCACTTGGCTAGAACCAAGAGCCACTCCTTCGAAATCCCCCCACCCTCCTTTAGGAAAGGGGGGCGAGGGGGGATTTGCCTTGGTCACAGCCCTGAAACCATTTTACAGGACGTTAACTTTCTTCTGTCTTTCATTACAGTCCAAGGTATTCAAGTTATTTTAACACTTGGTGTGAGAATTTGAAAGCATAGTAATAAGTCGTAAGCCGGGCCGCTCTTTTGATAAGCCGTGAATATACCGTACCGGTTCTGAAATAACTGGCCTTTGCGGCCATGTCAGTGATTAAACCCGATCACATAACCGGTCAGGAGCCGTCTCATGAGCCTGGATAAAGGCTCCGTCCCTCAACGGAAGAGAAAGTGGGCGTGATTGGACAAAAAG
>JAGUZM010000131.1 GCA_020060805.1 Deltaproteobacteria bacterium
CGCCCGGTACGGACCCGTACGCCGGGTGGTGTGACAGGGAAAGCTGGTGACAGCCTACCTATGTCAATTCCTGGTAGCGGGGAGAGGATTCGAACCTCTGACCTTCGGGTTATGAGCCCGACGAGCTACCTGACTGCTCCACCCCGCGGCAAAAACAAAACTTACCACCCCATATTAGCCTAGTCAACAGGAAATTTCAGGGTTCTTTTCCGGGCGTGTAAAAGGTGTACTCGTGGGAAAGGATCTCGAACATCTCCTCTGTTTCCTCTTTGATCCGGCGGTAGAGCTCTTTCATGGAAGAGGCGCTGGCCAGGGAGCCTCGGTATTCGGCATCGTAGTGAAACTGGGTATCCAGCGGGAGGAGAACCTGATCCATCGACCCGTACCAGTTCATTTCCAGGACAGCTTTGAGCGTCGTGATTTTGCTGTACATCTCCTTGATCGCCCCGGTCCTCAAAAGGGGGGTCACCTGATGGATCATGCAGTCCACGAGCCCGGCAAGGTAATAGACCTCCCTCATTTTTTCTTCGTTTTTGCGGTAGCGGAACAAGCCCTGAATCGTGAACGCCATGCTGCCGGAGAGGACAAAATGAGGGGGAAGATGATGGACCCTTCCGGGTCCCTTTTCATAGACTTCTTTGCGGTGCTTTTCCAGCACCCCTGACAGGGATCTCAGGATTTGGATGAAGTGCCTGCTCTGCCAGTCAGGGCGACGGAATTCCCAGGGCTTTGAGGTAATGACGTTGTCAGGAGGAACGCCACTTCTTTCCTTGAATCGGATGACCTTGCCCATAAGAAGTGCCCTTTTGGGGGAAAGGAGCCAGTAGTCAGGAGTCAGGAGGATAATGAGGGTCTCAATACTGGCTCCCGGCTCCGGACTCCTGGCTCCTGGTTATTTCTATGCTCATGGCCTGGGGTGGTACTTTTCATGGATCTGCTTCAACCTTTCTCTGGTGACATGGGTGTATATCTGGGTGGTAGAAATATCCGCATGGCCGAGCATGATTTGAACGGACCGAAGATCGGCACCATACTCAAGGAGATGGCTCGCGAAGGAATGACGCAAGGAGTGAGGGGTTAACTCTTTCCTGATTCCCGCCTTTAAGCCGTAGCGTTTGATGATCTTCCAGAATCCCTGCCTGGTCATGGGCTTGCCTCTCGGGGTTATGAAGAGAAAGAAGGAGGTTTTCCGTTTTAAGAGCGCCGGCCGGCCGTGAGCGAGATAGTCCCTGATCGCTTCCAGTGCTTTTGCTCCCACGGGAACCATTCTCTCTTTGGACCCTTTGCCCACGGTTCTCACAAACCCGGCTTCAAGGTTGATGTTGGGGATCTTGAGGCCGACGAGCTCCGACACCCTGAGCCCCGTGGCATAAAGGAGCTCCAGCATTGCCCTGTCCCGCTGTCCCCGGCTGTTGGAGACATCCGGCTGCGAGAGGAGCCGTTCCACTTCTCTTCGGCTCAACACGCCGGGAAGTCTTCTGGGCAGTTTCGGAGCGCTCAGGAGCCTGGCCGGGTTGGTCTTGATCTTTTCCTCGGAGACCAGAAAACGATAGAACGCTTTCAGGCTTGAGATGGCGCGCGCGATGCTCCGGATGGAGAGAGGCCCTGCCAGGGAGGAAATGAAATCCATCAGATCCGCCTCTGAAACGTCAAGGGGCGACAGGGACTTCGCTTCGAGGAACCCGAAAAACTTCATCATGTCCCTGCTGTAGGACTCGATGGTGTTCTTGGCCAGCCCCTTTTCAACCCTCAGGTGATGGAGGAACTGATCCGCAATAAGATCTGTCTGTGACATATTCATGGTCGAGCGGTGATACAGATCCGAGGCGATCAAAAGTTGTGGAAGTGCCTGTCTTTTGTCAGAATCCGTGTCCCCTTCTTTTCAATGACCACCATCTCCTCCAGCCTGACCCCTCCTTTTCCGGGAATGTAGATACCGGGTTCGTCGGTGACCACCATGCCTTCTTTCAAGGTCACGGGTTTTTCAGGGCCGAGCCTGGGTTTTTCGTGGGTTGCCAGGCCCACGCCATGGCCAAGGGAGTGGCCGAAGTAATCGCCGAACCCGGCCTCTCTGATGATAGCTCTGGCTGTTCCGTCAGGGACCGTGCTCTCCACACCCGGCCGGATCTTTTCAAGGGCCGCGAGCTGCGCCTCTCGGACCGTTTTGTAGATTCTTCTGAACCTGGGAGGGGCTCCGTCGAGGAATAGGGTTCTGGTCATGTCGCTGCAATACCCGTCCAGTTTCACGCCCACGTCAAGGGTGATGGGTTCCCTTGTTCTGATCTTGCGATTCGTCGGCACAGCGTGGGGAAGGGCGCTGTTCGGTCCGGACGCAACGATGGAGGGAAAAGCGAGGCTCTCGGCGCCCCCTTCCCGCGTAAGACCCTCGATCTGCCACGCGATCTCCTTTTCGGTCTTGCCGGGCCGCAGTTTTCGAATGATCTCAGCCAGAACCCGGGACATCAGGTCAGCAGAGGCCTCCATCGCCTTCACCTCATCCGTGCTTTTCACCTCCCTCATGTTCTCCACAAACCCCTTGAGAGGGAAGAGGCGGACGGGGGGAGAGAGCTTCCGAAAGGCTTTTGCGAGCTCCTGGTGAAGGCCCCAGGTCACATGCTGCTCCTCAAAACCGAGGTTTCGGGTTCCCAGACGGCTCAGGAGCTTGGGAAAACCCTCGGCCAGGCCTTTCTTCAGGGTGATGACCTCAAAATCCACCACCTCGTGCTCCGCTTCCGTGGTGTACCTTGAGTCAGTGACGAGAAGTCGCTCCTTCCTGGTGATGAGAAGTGAGCCCGAGGACTCGGTGAGCTGTCCGTCCGTTGCCTTGAACCCTGAGAGATACCTTCTGTTTTCAGGCTGAAGAATCCAGACGGTATCCACCGGCAGATCACCCAACTTTTCTCTCAAAGAGGCGATTCGTTTTCGGTACGTCGATGCTTTCATGTTTTTCCCTCTCTCCCTTGTCGAGAAGACCGGAGGAATAGAAGAAATATCAGGATTTCCTCATATTCGACTATTAGCAAAGGACGGCAATGTTTGCAATGGATTCGGAACGCTTCTTTTGGTAAGAGATACCGTATTAGAGAAGATGCGCCGGACAATGGGAGAGTGATGGAAATTCACCGATCAGAGGGACAGGGGAGCACGGCAACGAGGGTGATCCAGGTTTTCCTTCTGTTGCTCCTGTTATGCCTCACGGCGCCCGGGTTCGCGCTGTCCCTGGAAGTGTCGCTCAAGGGAGACAGGCTGACGGTTCACGCGGAGGAAGTTCCCCTCCAGGACATCTTGAACCGGCTTGCCAGGCAAGGTGTCAAGGTTCGGATAGACCCGGAGATCAATCCCGGCATCACAGCGTCCTTTGCAGACCGGGACCTGCAGAAAGGCCTCGACTCGATACTCCGGGGCCTGAGCCACATGCTCGTCTGGGAGGCGACCCAGGGGCCGTCAGGCCAAGTTTCGCGGCTGACCGAAATCCAGGTCTTCAGGCCTGGGAAGAAAGAGCTGATGAAGCCCCTCAATCAGAGGTCGGTCCTTTCGATCGCACGGGACGCTCAAGGCAAAGCCTACGTCAAGGGCGAGATCCTGGTGAAGCTCAAGCCAGGGAGCGGGGCTGCGGAACTGGCGGAAGCGATGAAGAGGGTCAAGGGGGTGGTGGATCAGCATGCAGCCCCGGGCTTTTACAGAGTGCGTCTTCCCGATGGGGCGGATGTTCATGAGGCGGCAAGAACGATGGCTGCTTCTGAAGGGATCGAGAAGGTGGCGCCCAATTATGCCTATGCCATCATCCCACCGCTTCAGTACACCACGGACTTTGGCCATCAACTTTTCTCTCCAGGGACACCCCTGGACAAAAGCGGGGTTCCCGTTGCCGTTCTGGATACGGGGTTCATCCCTGTCCCGGGGCTGGAACTTCTCGTTCTGGCTTCCATGGATGCTCTCGATTTTGACCAGCCTATTTCAGATCCCCTCGGACACGGCACCCAGATGGCCCTGATCGCTTCCGGGTTGGTCAAACCCCTCGGCGTCAGTTCAGGCTCAGAGCCCCTCGTTCCGATCATCCCGATCAGGGTCGTTGACGAGAATGGATTCACCTCTGACGCTCATGTCATGGTCGCGATTGATTTTGCGATCAAGAACGGCGCCAAGGTATTGAGCATGAGCTGGGGGTCGGAAACGAGAAGTGAATTCCTGGAAACGATGCTCGCTGAGGCTGCATCGAGGGGCCTGCTCATCTTGGCATCCGCAGGGAATGAGCCCACGGGCAGACCGCACTATCCG
>JAGUZM010000584.1 GCA_020060805.1 Deltaproteobacteria bacterium
CAAGGAAAACAAACGAGTCCACGAGTTCAGTCCCCGGGTGATGGGACACATCCAGGCCAAGGAACAGAACCTGGAGCTCATCAGAAAATCCCTGATCGGAGTCGTGAATGAACCGGGCGGCACAGGGGCCAAGTCGAGGCTCAAGTCGCGCGTCGTGGCCGGGAAAACAGGAACAGCTCAAGTCATAGCCCTGGGCAAAGAAAAGGGCATGAGCAAGGAGCTCGCGGCCGAGTTTGAAGACCATGCATGGTTTGTCGCCATCGCTCCGGTGGACAAGCCCTCGATCGCGCTGGCCGTCCTCGTTGAAAATGGGGGGCATGGCGGAAGCACGGCGGCTCCGATAGCCAAGGAACTGTTCGAAGCGTACCTGGAAAGAAAGGACCGGGCGTCCTACGCGAAGTTGAGATAGCATGAAGATCGACCGACGACTGCTGATGCACTTTGACTGGGTTTTGCTCCTGTTGCTCATATTGATCGGGGCCATGAGCGTCCTCAACCTCTACAGCGCCACCTACCCTATCCGCAACGCGGGAGGGACGCAGATTTTCATGAAACAGATCTACTGGTTTCTGATGGGGTTCGGCGTTTTGCTCATGATGACCATGTTCGACTACCACCACCTCCTGAGGCTCGCCTACCCCGCCTACTTCTTTTCCGTGGCCCTCCTGATTTTGGTCCTCCTCATCGGGGATGTCCGCTCCGGGTCTCAAAGGTGGCTGCATCTGGGAGGTTTTACCTTTCAACCATCGGAAATGGTGAAGATCACCCTCATCATTCTGCTCGCCAAGTTCTACCAGGACCGAAACCAAATCCATGAATTCCGGCTGAGGGATCTGTGGCAGCCCTTCGCGTTCATCGCTATCCCCTGTTTGCTGATCATCAAAGAGCCTGACCTCGGCACGGCGCTGACGATTCTCATCGTGAGTTTCTCGGTGATCCTGTTTGCGAAACTCAAATGGCGATCCCTGGCCATTCTCGTCGTCGGGTCCCTTTCGGCCGCCCCCTTTCTCTGGTCGATGCTCAAGGAATACCAGCAGAGGCGTATCCTCATTTTCCTCAACCCGGAGATGGACCCCCTGGGAGCGGGTTATCACATCAACCAGTCCAAGATCGCCATCGGTTCAGGCATGCTCTGGGGCAAAGGGTTTTTGAAGGGCACCCAGACACGGCTTCATTTTCTCCCCGAGCAGCACACGGATTTCGCTTTTTCGGTGCTCGCGGAGGAGTGGGGGTTCATGGGCGCTGCGGTATTGTTCACCCTCTACCTGGGGCTCATTTTTTGGGGGTTGAACATTGCCAAGAACTCCAAAGACAAATTCGGCGCTTTCATCGCCATCGGCCTGGTGGCCATCGTTTTCTGGCAACTGATCATCAATGTGTGCATGGCCACCGGCTTGATGCCGGTGGTCGGAATTCCCCTGGTGCTCTTAAGCTACGGCGGTTCATCGATCATTTCTATCATGGCGGGCATGGGCCTTCTCATGAACATCAGCATGAGACGATTCATGTTCCAGTGATGCTAATTTTCCTTGCAAAACGATTTTCCGTGTGATAGTCACCTATGTTCGTTGTTCGGGGGAACTTGATGAAGAAGACCGATGAGATCAATGCATTCCTGGGCAAGGATACGGAATTCGAGGGAAAACTCTCTTTTGGCGGGGCGGTTCGGGTGGACGGGCGCTTCAAAGGAGAGATCATCTCTGACGGCACCTTGATCGTCGGTGAGGCTGCGGTGATGGAAGCGGAAGTTCGTGTTTCCCAAGTCATCATCAGCGGAGAAATTCGGGGAAACATCCTGGCGGGCAAGCGGGTTGAGATTCATGCTCCCGGCAAAGTCTTCGGTAACATCTGCGCGCCCACGGTCGTGATGGATGAGGGTGTGGTGTTCGAGGGAAGCTGCTCTATGCAAGAAGCGCGAACCCATGAAGAGGAGAAGAAGAGCGCGCCAGATTAGGCTGCCTTCTCCCAAAGGTCCTTACCCGATCCACGAAACGAGTTAGAGGCGCTCAATCCCGGCATGAGGGCTACTCTGAAAAAAAGGAGGGAAACCGGTGATTCTTCCTGATTACACGCTGTTTATCCAGATCGCCAATTTTCTTATTCTCATGTTTTTGCTCAATCGCGTTCTCTACAGGCCGGTCCGGAGGATCCTAGGGAAGCGGAAAGAAGAAATGAACGCCTTTCAAAGCCTGATCGAGGACTTCCAGAAGAGGGCTGCGGGTCACGCCAAAAAGATCGAACAGGATATGGCTGAGGCGAGAAAAGAAGGGCTGAAAGACAAGGAGGCTCTCAAAAGCCAGGGCCTGGATGAAGAAAAGCAAATGCTGCGAAAGGCCTCCTCCACAGCGGCGGATAAGTTGAGCCAAGCCAGGAAGGAGTTGGACGGAAAAGTGAAAGGTGTGCGCCAATCCCTGGAAAAGGAGATGGCCCTCTTTTCCAAGGAGCTGGCGGAAAAAGTGCTGGGAAGGAGCCTTTGATGGGTGAAGGGATGATGAGCCGAAGGAACGTTTTGGCGTGGGTTTCGCTCTGCTTTGTGCTGCTCTTGCTATCCCCTGGTCTGGGTTTCGCTGCCGGGGGGCAGGAAGGGGCTGATCGGACGGGAGATCTCCTGGACCTCCTCTACCGGTTCATGAATTTCACCCTTCTCCTGATCATCCTTTTCGTGGTCATCAGGAAAGTCCGGGTCGGCGATCTTTTCAGGTCCCGCACGGAGGAGATTCAAAAGAAACTCGACGAGCTGCGGGCAGGAAAAGAGGAAGCGGAGAAGAAGTTCCGGGAGATCGAGGTGAAGCTCGGGGAGTTTGAGAAGAAGAAGCAGGGCATGCTTGAACAATTCCGGGCCGAAGGGCTGGAGGAAAAAGAGAGGATTCTTGCCGAGGCGAACCAAAGGGCCATGGAGATCGTTGAACAGGCCGAAGCGAGCATTCTCCAGGAGATCAAGGCAGCCAGGGGCAGGCTGCAGCAAGAGGTGGTTGCCCTCGCGGCGCAAAAGGCGAAGGACATCCTGTCGGAACAGATCACTGAGAGAGACCAGGACCGCCTGGTCGACGAGTTCATAGAAAAAGTGAGGAAGGACCATTGACCAAGTCACGGGTTGCGAAAAGGTATGCGAAGGCGCTTCTCGACCTGGGCCAGGAGGACGGCAAGTACCAGCAGTACGGCAAGGACCTCGCCGATTTCTCCCTGTTCTACGAACGCAACCGGGAGTTTCGAGAAGTGATTGCCAATCCTGCTTTTGCGGTGGAGGACAGGAAGAAGATCCTGAGCATGATCCTCAGCAAGAGCTCGACTTCAGACATCGTCAAGAATTTCCTGAACCTCCTCCTGGACAAGGACAGGATCGCCGCTATCCAGGAGATCCGTTCCTACTACGAGAGCCTCACGGACGAGGTGGCTCAGATTGCGAGGGTGGAGGTCATCACGCCGAGACCCCTCAAGGAGGATGCCAGGCAGAGACTCGCAAAAGCCCTGGAGGAGATGACTTCCAAGAAAGTGAGGATGGACATATCGAAAGACGACCGCCTCATCGGCGGCCTGGTGGTGAAAATCGGTGATTTGGTTTTGGACGGGAGTATCAAGGCCCAGATAGAAGGGCTAAAAGAATCTCTTGGAAGGGGTGAGTAAAAGAGAATGGAGATCAGAGCAGAAGAAATCAGTCAGATCATCAGGGGCCAGATTAAGGAATATGAAAGAAAGATCGAGATGAGCGAGACGGGCATCGTCCTCTCCGTAGGGGACGGTGTGGCGCGCGTCTACGGCGTTGAAAACGCCATGGCCATGGAGATGATCGAGTTCCCGGGCCAGATCTATGGCCTGTGCCTTAATCTGGAAGAGGACAACGTCGGTGTCGCCATCATGGGGGATGACACGAAGATCAAAGAAGGGGACATGGTCAAGCGCACCGGGAGAATAGCGGAGATTCCCGTGGGGGATGCGGTCCTCGGACGTGTCATCGACGCTGTGGGAAACCCCCTGGACGGGAAAGGGCCCATCAACGCGAAGGAGTTCCGGAGAATCGAGATGGTGGCGCCCGGGGTCGTCGCCCGCCAGCCCGTGAAGGAGCCCATGTACACGGGGATCAAGGCGATCGACGCCATGACGCCCATCGGACGGGGGCAGCGGGAGCTGATCATCGGTGACCGCCAGATCGGAAAGACGGCCCTGTGCGTGGATGCGATCATCAACCAGAAGGATTCGGGCATCTTCTGCATCTACGTGGCCGTGGGCCAGAAGAAATCCACGGTCGCCCAGGTGGTGGATGTGCTCAGGAGACACGGGGCCATGGATTACACCACGGTCGTGGCGGCCTGTGCCAGCGACCCGGCGACGCAGCAGTTCATCGCTCCCTACTCGGGCTGCGCCATAGGCGAGTACTATCGGGACAACGCCAAGCATGCTTTGATCATCTATGATGACCTTTCCAAACAGGCCGCCGCCTACAGGCAAGTCTCCCTGCTCCTCAGGAGACCGCCGGGCCGCGAAGCGTTCCCGGGCGATATCTTCTACAACCACTCGCGACTCCTGGAGAGGGCGGCGAAACTGAACGACGACCTGGGGGGCGGTTCCCTGACAGCCCTTCCGATCATCGAGACCCAGGCAGGCGACGTTTCCGCCTACATCCCGACCAACGTGATCTCCATCACGGACGGACAGGTCTACCTCGAGCCGGGGCTCTTCTTCTCCGGCGTCAGGCCCGCGATCAACGTCGGGCTCTCGGTCTCCCGGGTCGGCGGGTCTGCGCAAACCAAGGCGATGAGGAAGGTGGCCGGAAGTTTGCGCCTCGACATGGCCCAGTTCAGGGAACTGGAAGCCTTTGCCCAGTTCGGCAGCGACCTCGACAAAGCCACCCAGCGGCAACTCAACCGAGGCCGGAGGCTCGTGGAGGTCCTGAAACAGTCCCAGTACCAGCCCATGGCCGCTGAAAAACAGGTGATGATCCTCTTTGCGGGTACCTACGGGTACCTGGATGAATGGCCTGTGGAAGGCGTGAAGACCTACGAATCGCAGATGATCGATTTCATGGTAAAGAAACACGGGGATCTTCTGAAGGAAATCAAGGAGAAGAATACGATCGGCGATGAGCTGGAAGGGAAACTGAAAAAAGCCCTCGATGAATTCAAGACGGTTTTTCAGCCGGCCACGCAGGCATAGAGCGAGGTTAAAGGGATAGATGGCAACCCTCAGAGACATCAAGCAAAAGATAGCGGCCGTCAAGAAGACGAGGCAGATTACAAGGGCGATGAACATGGTGGCTGCGGCGAAGCTGCGCACCACCCAGGCCAAGATGGAAAACTTCGCCCCCTACGCGATGAAATTCGCGGAGGTCCTCTCAAATCTCGCGAGCCGCGTGGAGCCGGAGATCCATCCCCTGCTGGTGAAGAGGGAGAAAGTCTCCAACCTGGAATTGGTCCACTTTACGGCGGACAGGGGGCTTTGCGGCAGCTTTAACGTCAATTCCATCACCAAGGCGGTCCGGTGGCTCAAAGAGCAGGGGGCGGCGGGAGTCAACACCAGGCTGACGGTCATAGGAAAGAAGGGGAGGGACTTCTTCAGAAAAGGAAAATACGACATCCGGGAGAACTTCACCGGCATTTACGGCACCGTGGACATCTCCTTTATCAACAAGATGACCATGGGCCTGATCCAGCGATACCTGGCCGGAGAGGCGGATGAAGTGCACATGCTGTATTCCCATTTCGCGAGCATGGCGAAACAGGAGCCCACCCTTGTGAAGCTGATCCCGATCGAGCCTCCCAAAGGGGAGAAGGCCGCGGGCACGACCGATTACCTTTACGAACCGTCTGCTGAGGCGCTGCTCATCGAGCTGCTGCCCAAGCATATCAATGTCCAGTTGATGAACGCCTTTTTCCAGCAAGAGACGAGCGAGCATGCCGCCCGCATGGCGGCGATGGACAATGCCACGAAGAACTGCTCTGAGCTGGTCGAGAATTTGACCTTGGTTTACAACAAGGCGCGGCAGGCTTCGATCACGGCTGAATTGATGGATATCGTCGGCGGTGCAGAAGCTTTGAGGAACGCATAAGAGCGTAGAGCAAAGAGCAAAGAGCGGAGAGCAAAAAAAACAAGAAAACGTCTTCATGTAGTTTGTTTTTGGCTCTTTGCTCTCATCTCTATGCACTGATTCAAACGAGAATAAGAGGGAGGTCTCGATTAAACTATGAGCGACGGCAAGATAATCCAGGTTACGGGTCCTGTGGTTGACGTGGAATTTCCCAAGGGCGGTCTACCCCCGATTTTTACGGCATTGATGATTTCCAATCCGGCCATCGACGATAAGGAGGATAACCTCGTGGTCGAAGTCGCCCAGCACCTGGGAGACAACGTGGTTCGAACCATCGCGATGGACACGACCGACGGCCTTGTTCGCGGCATGAAGGTGAAGAACACGGAAAAACCGATCCAGATGCCTGCCGGGGACCCGATCCTCGGCCGGGTGATCAACGTGGTGGGGAGGCCTGTGGATGGGCTGGGGCCCGTGAAGGCGAGCGAGTTCCTCCCGATCCACCGCCATGCCCCTGCTTTTATTGAACAGGACACCTCCGTCAAGGTCCTCGAGACAGGGGTGAAGGTCATCGACCTGCTGGTCCCGTTCCCCAGGGGGGGCAAGATGGGCATGTTCGGCGGCGCGGGCGTGGGTAAGACCGTCGTGATGATGGAAATGATCCACAACATCGCCCTCCAGCACGGCGGCATCAGCGTGTTTGCGGGGGTGGGCGAGAGAACCAGAGAGGGGAATGACCTTTACCTGGAGATGAAACACTCAGGGGTTATCAACAAGGCCGCTCTGATCTACGGCCAGATGACCGAGCCGCCCGGTGCCAGGGCAAGGGTGGCCCTCTCCGCCCTGACCGCAGCGGAGTACTACCGGGATGTGCGGGGCCAGGACGTGCTTCTGTTCATCGACAACATCTTCCGCTTCACCCAGGCAGGCTCGGAGGTTTCAGCCCTCTTGGGTCGCATTCCATCGGCGGTGGGGTATCAGCCCACCCTGGGAACAGACCTCGGAGAACTCCAGGAGAGGATCACCTCGACAACGAAGGGTTCCATCACTTCCGTGCAATGTGTCTACGTGCCCGCGGACGACCTGACCGACCCCGCCCCGGCCACGACCTTTGCCCACCTGGACGGGACCGTGGTTCTTTCGAGGCCGATCGCGGAGTTGGGGATCTACCCTGCCGTCGATCCCCTGGATTCCACCTCCAGGATTCTTGACCCTGTCATTCTTGGGGAGGAGCACTACCGGGTGGCCCGCCAGACCCAGCAAATCCTTCAGAAGTACAAGGACCTTCAGGACATCATCGCCATTCTGGGCATGGACGAGCTCTCAGACGAAGACAAGCTGACCGTGGCGAGGGCGAGGAGGATCCAGAGGTTCCTGTCACAACCCTTCAACGTGGCTGAGGCCTTTACCGGCAGAAAAGGAAGGTACGTGCCGTTGGCTGAGACGATCAGGGGGTTCAAGGAGATCATCGAAGGAAAACACGACGAGCTGCCGGAGGCGGCTTTCTACATGGTCGGCGCCATCGATGAGGCTGTGGAGCAGGCTGAGAAGATGGCGGCAGCGGCATAGCGCCTCAGAAGCGTCAGTCCTGTTCCGAATAACTTTTTTCATGACTTAGGATAGTAGACTAGAGGTGAGCAAGGAATGGGGAAGCTGTATTTGGAGGTGGTGACACCGGCGAGAGTCGTCGTCAGCCGAGACGTGGACATCGTTGTGGCTCCAGGGTCAGAGGGTGAATTCGGGGTTTTGCCCGGGCACGTCACATTCCTGACCGGTATCATGCCCGGGGAACTGAGGTACAACGCCGGGGCTGGGTCAGAATCCCTCGCCGTGACGACGGGCTTCGCTGAAGTGTCCGGGAACAGGGTTTCCGTGCTGGTGGATGCCGCGGAAAAAGCGGGTGAAATCGATGCGGAGCGGGCCAAACGGGCCATGGACAGAGCCAAAGGGAGGCTTTCCGCAGATCGAACGAGCAAGGACGTTGATTTTGTGAGGGCCGAGGCGGCCCTCAAAAGAGCCGTGGCGAGGCTCAAGGTCGTCCAAAAATCCTTATAGGCATCCGGAAATACATTTCAAGAAATGAAAAAGACAAGCGAACTGCTTGTCTTTTTTATTGATTTTTTTTGGCGCTGAAGATACCATAAAATTGTCATATGAAATCGCAGTGAAAAATTATAGATAGATTCCAAATGGATAGAGCTTTATCGGGGTTCATGGATGACCAGGGGTGTCATGCAACGGGGAGAAGAGCTCGATCAATTTCGAGTCTTGGAAGAAAAGGTCGATTCCCTGATTCAGATGGTAACGGATGCGAAGCGCGATCGGGAGTCGATGCTGGAAAAACTACATATTCAGGAGGAGAAGATAGCTGATCTGACCAGCGAAGTGGAAGCCCTGAGGGGCATCAGGGATAAGGCGAAACAGAGGATTCTATCCCTGTTGGAGAAGATGGAACAGCTGGATTTGAAGGCCTGATCTTTATCGAAAACGGTCCGGAGCTCTTTTGAGCGCCAGTTCAAGCGAGGTCGCGGTTTTCATGGAACCTGTCAAAGTGAAGATTCGGAACCAAGAGTACCTGATCATGTGCGATGAGGATAAAGAAAAGGCCCACAGGATCGCCGAGTTTGTGAACGAGAAGCTGAAAGAGGTCGAAAAGGAGACCGACGGGCTATCCGAAAAAAGAGCTGTCATCCTGGCCGCCCTGAACATTGCGAGCGACTATTTCGATATATTGGAGCAGCGGGATCAGATACTCGGAACCGTCCGGCGGAAAACCCGGGCCTTGATTGACAACATCGACTCGGCAACCTGTTAGGGGTTGGTTGGGCCGAAATTCCATCGGAATTCAGCGACAGCGACTTTGGCGAAGAAGGTTTGAGAGGGCTGGAAGGTGGGAGAAGCGGAGAGAATAGGAAAAGGACTCAGATGGATGCTTGTGTTGATCCTTTCCCTACACCTGACAAGGAATTCGTACTTTTCGAAGTGTGATAACATATGGGATTGGGTGATGTCTTTGATTTACCCCTATCATCGCATGGCCGGCGCCTTGCCCGTGTATCTCCGGTGCTCGGTCAACAGAAGCGCCCCGTTTCATTCCCCCATCCTATCACAGCCCCCTCCACAGAAGGTCAGACCCGCGCGATTCTCATAGAGCGTATCAAGCGACGGCATTCAACGGGTGTCTATGCCTCTCCCGTGAGATCTGGTGTAGCTGATCCCTCCTGCCGGGCACCCAGGGAATCCGTCGATTAGACCATAAAGGAAGGTATCTCATGGAACTCTTGAATCTCATCGGAGCCCTTGTGGTTGGTGTGCTTTCCGGTCTTCTCATCGGTTTCTGGGCCAGGAGGAAGATGCTGGAAAGACAGTATGAGTCGATCAGGAATTATTCGAAAAAAATTATCAATGAAGCCCACAAAAAAGCCAAAGCCCTCAAGAGAGAGGCGGCGATCAAGGCCAAGGACACCTTCTATCAGATGAAGGTGGAATTTGAGAAGGAAGCCAAAGAAAGGAAGGAACAGCTGGCAGTGCAGGAAAAGCGGCTCTTCCATAAAGAGGAGAACCTCGACAAGAAGATTGAACAGTATGAGCAAAAAGAAAAAAGGCAAACCAAGAGGGAAAAAGATGTCGAGGCGATAGAGGTCGACTTGAAGGGCAAGCAAGCCCAGTATGAGGAACTGCTGGCGAGGCAGAAACTGGAACTGGAGCGGCTGGCCGGCCTGTCGCGGGAGGAAGCGAAGACCTTGCTGATCAGCTCCATGGAGGAAGAAGCAAAGCATGATGCGGCGAAGGTGATCCGCCGGATCGAGAACGAGGCGAGAGAGGCGGCCCACAGGAAAGCGCAGGAAGTTCTCGGCCTCGCCATCAAAAGGTATGCGGGGGACTATGTGGCCGAGAAGACCGTTTCCGTGGTCAACCTGCCGAACGAGGAGATGAAGGGCCGTATCATCGGGAGAGAGGGCCGCAACATCAGGGCGATCGAGGCTGCGACAGGCATCGACATCATCATCGATGATACGCCCGAGGCGGTGATCCTGTCCGGTTTCAACCCGGTGCGCCGGGAGGTGGCGAAGATCGCCCTGGAGAGGCTGATTGATGACGGCAGGATCCATCCTGCCAGGATTGAAGAGGTCGTGGAGAAGGTGAACAAGGAGGTCGAGGAAGGCATCCGGGAGGCGGGGGAGCAAGCTGCGTTCGATATGCAGGTTCACGGGATTGACCTCGAACTCCTCAAGCTCATCGGCCGGCTGAGATACCGCTCAAGTTACGCGCAGAATGTGTTGCAGCACTCCCTCGAGGTGGGGTTCATCACCGGGGTCATGGCCTCCGAGCTGGGGCTGAACGTCAAGCAGGCCAAAAGAGCGGGCTTGCTCCACGATATCGGGAAGGCGGTGGACCACGAGGTGGAAGGGCCCCACGCCATCATCGGAGCGGAACTGGCCAAGAAGTACGGTGAACACCTGCAGGTGGTGCACGCCATCGCGGCCCATCACGAAGAGGTTCCCCCGGATTCCGTTCTTGCCGTGCTGGTGCAAGCGGCGGACACGCTCTCCGGGGCGAGGCCGGGGGCACGCCAGGAGATGCTGGAGTCGTACGTGAAGCGGCTGGAGGACCTGGAGAAAATCGCCAATTCATTCGGAGGGGTCAGCAAATCGTATGCCATCCAGGCGGGCAGGGAAATCCGGATTATGGTCGAGGGTAAGGTGGTGGACGACGACCAGTCCTTCATCCTCTGCCGGGATATCGCGAAGAAGATCGAGAAGGACTTGAGCTACCCGGGACAGATCAAGGTCACGGTGATCCGGGAAATCAGGGCGGTGGAATACGCCAAGTAGGAGGTGAGAACGGCTTCCGAGGATGGAGACGACCATCTACGACAAGAACGGTCAACCCGTCGCCTATGTCGCCGACGACTATTCCGGAACCATCTATCTCTGGGAAGGCGAACCGGTCGCCTACATCCACGAGGACGTCCACGTCTTTGGGTTCAACGGCCGGCACCTGGGATGGTTCAAGGATGAGGTTCTCTACGGCCCGGATGGAAAGAGGGTGGGGTTCACGACGAACTCCTGCCCGATAAGCATTTCAAAATCACCCCGCAAGGGCAAGAGACGGCAAGGGGGTGACGTGCGGCCGAGATGGAAGGCCCCGGCCTCGCCGAAATTCGCTCTCCTCCTCTCGGATCAAAGCCTGGAAGACTTCCTCAAGCAGGGCGGTGGTGCGGCTCTTCCCGTTAAAGAGGCGAAGAAACCCGCGAAAAAGTGAACACCCTTTTATGTCGCCCTGCGGGTTTCCGGTTTTCCATCTCCGCCTCTCTTTTGAATGACCTCTCGGCAGGTGTCATACCATGGCTGAAGCGCCGCGAGTTCTCTACTTGGTGGACGGCAGTTCCTACGTTCATCGAGCGTATCATGCGATCCGTCACCTCTCCAACTCGAAGGGATTTCCCACCAATGCGGTCTTCGGTTTTTCCAAAATGATCCTCAAGCTCCTGGAAGAAAAGAGGCCCCGTTACCTGGCGGTCGTCTTTGACTCCAAAGGCCCCACGTTCAGGCACGCTCTGTACGAGAAATACAAAGCCACCAGACCCCCGATGCCCGAGGACCTGTCGGTTCAAATCCCCTACATCCACTCGATCGTGAAGGGGCTGAATCTTGCGATGATCGAAAAGGAGGGTTTTGAGGCGGATGACCTCATCGGCACCTTGGCGAGAATCGCCGAGGAGCACCGGTTTGATGTCGTCGTGGTCACCGGGGACAAGGATTTCAGGCAGATCATTTCCCGTCACACCTCCATGTGGGATACGATGAAAGACAAGGTGACCGATTATGACGCCTTTGTCGAGGAATACGGCATGGCCCCGGACAAGGTCGTGGACATGATGGGGCTATCGGGTGACGCTTCGGACAACATTCCCGGGGTTCCCGGGATCGGGGAGAAGACAGCGGTTCAACTGATCCGAGAGCACGGCGACCTGGAGGGGGTGTTCAAGAACATCGATGCCATAACGCAGAAACGGTTGAAGGAGAACCTTGAGAAGTCCCACGATGACGCGATTCTCAGCAGAAAGCTCGCCACCATCGACCGTTTCGTGGCCCTGGAGCATGAGATCGAGGACCTGAAGGTCGGAGAACCGGACCATGAAACGCTTTCCGGTGTGTTCAGGGAGATGGAATTCCGGGATCTGTGGGACCGGTTCAGCCTCCGGCAGGAGAGCCCGGAAAGGGATTTCCGGGTGGTGTCTTCTGAACAGGACCTTGTCGCCTGGATGAAGAAGGTCAAGGAAAAGAAAGCCGTCTCCCTGGACATCCGCTTGGAGGACGACGGCTCGCCGCGGTCCGGCCTCGCAGGCATCTCCTTGTGTTGCGAGAAGAACCGGGCCGTCTATATTCCCCTGACGGAGCCCCCTGGAGGGAGACCATCCCGACTTGGCGCCGCAGAGGCGCTCACCCTTTTGAAGGATGTCCTGGAGGACGAGGGGATTGCCAAAACTGGCCATGACCTGAAGCGCGTCGCCCTGGCCTTGAGGCGTCAAGGCGCAGGCCTCGGGGGGCTTCGTTTCGACACCATGGTCGCCTCGTATGTGATCAATCCCGGGCTCAGGCAGCATGACCTCCCTCACCTCTCGCAGCGCTTTCTCAATCAGAAATTGATTGCCTATGAGGACCTTGTCGGGAAAGGGAAGAAGCGGGTCTCCTTCTCCGAAGTGGAAGTGGATGAGGCCAAAGCGTACTCCTGTGAGCTTGCCGATACCTGTCTTCACCTTGAAGACCTGATGGAGGAGCGCCTCGCCTCGCAGAAGAACGAGGACCTTTTTCACGACCTTGAAATGAGGTTGATCCCGGTCCTGATGGACATGGAATGGACGGGAATAAAGATCGAGCCGTCTTTCTTCACAGACTTGTCGCGGCGGTTCAGCGAGCAACTGGATGCCATGGAGGGGGAGATCTACGAAGAAGCGGGGATGGAGTTCAACATCCAATCTCCCCAGCAACTGGGGTATGTGCTTTTTGAGAAGCTCAATCTTCCCATCCAGAAGAAGACAGCGAAAACGAAAAGCTATTCCACGGATGTGACGGTTTTGACCAAGCTCGCCAACCTTCCGGATCTCCCTTACAAAATCCCGCGCCTTCTGCTAAGGTACAGGACGTTGTCTAAACTGAAGGCCACCTATCTGGACACTCTCGTGAGCATGGCCGACCCGGGGACGAAACGGATTCACACCTCTTTCAACCAGACCGTGACAGCGACCGGCCGGCTGAGCAGCAGTGATCCGAACCTTCAGAATATCCCCGTTCGCGGGGAAGAGGGGAGAGAAATCCGAAAAGGGTTTGTCCCTGAGGACGGCTGGGCGCTGCTCTCCGCAGACTACAGCCAGATCGAACTGAGGCTTTTCGCACACTTCTCAAAGGATGCGGCGTTCATCGAAGCGTTCAGAAGGGGAGAGGATATCCACGCCAGGACGGCCTCGGAGATCCTGGGAGTCCCCATGGCCGAAGTGACGCAGGATATGAGAAGAATAGCCAAGGCGATCAATTTCGGCATCATCTACGGCATGGGGCCCCAGACCTTGGCCGAGGGGCTGGGCATCGACCTCAGGAGCGCCAAGGACTATATCTCCGCTTACTACGAGAAGTACCAGGGTGTGTCGAGATACCGGGAGGAGGCGATCGGGCTGGCCAGAGATAAAGGGTATGTCACCACCCTTTTCAACAGAAGAAGATACCTGCCCGATATCAACCATGAGAAAAGGGTGATTCGTGCTGAAGCGGAGCGCATGGCGATCAACACACCGATCCAGGGCACGGCAGCCGACCTGATCAAGAAGGCGATGATCCGCATCCACGGCCGGTTGAAGAAGGAGAAGGCCAGGGCGAGGATGGTTCTTCAGGTGCATGACGAACTCCTGTTTGAGGTTCCTGAGGAGGAACTCGAAGAAATCGGGGCCGCGGTCAGGGAGGAAATGGAAGGGGTGCACGACCTGGAGGTGCCGCTCAAGGTGGATATCAACAATGGGAAAAACTGGGATGAAGCGCACTGAACAGAGCCGGGCGATCTGGAGAGGAAAAAAGCCGCGAGCGGGGAGCCTTTGACCAGTGACAAAGGGGCATATCGTGAATAAATTTTTCAATGTTGCGTTAAGGAGGTAGGCCGTGGCGTACGTTTTTGGTCCTGTGCTCTCAAGAAGGCTGGGTCTCTCCCTGGGGGTTGATCTTACCCCGCCGAAGACGTGCACCTACGACTGCCTGTACTGCCAGGTTGGGCGCACCACACGGATCACGGCCGAACCCTATCCTTTTGTCCCCGCGGCGGAGGTCATTCAGGAACTGGAGAAGAAGCTCCGGCAGGTGACCCCGGACTTCATCACGATCTCGGGCTCCGGGGAGCCCACGTTGCATTCACAAATAGACCAAATCATCGGCTACGTCAAGAACCGAACGGGCTTCAAAGTCGCCCTGCTCACCAACGGTTCGCTCCTGTGGAGAAAAGAAGTGATGGAAAGGGTGTTGCGGGCCGACCTCATCATGCCCACCTTTTCCACGGCGATTGAAGAAACCTACAGGGCGATACACAATCCTCATCCGGATCTCACCCTGGAGCTTCTGACAAAGGGATTGAAGAGCCTTCGCCAGGCTTTCAGGGGCGAGCTGATGATCGAGGTGATGCTCTTGAGGGGGTTCAATGACAGGGATGAGGAAATCTCGGCGCTCCGATCAGCCATCGGGGATATCGGTCCTGACCGGATTCAGCTGAACACGGTGGTGAGGCCGCCGTCGGACCGACGAGCCGTAGCCCTTGACAGAAAAACGCTGGAAGATATAAAGAATGGTTTTGGCCCTTCAGGGGAGATCATCGCCGAGGTGCGACGAAAGGGAAGGGAGCAGCGCTTTGATACCCTGTTTTCGCAAATACTGGAGATGGTTAAACGCAGGCCGGTGAGGGCGGCGGATGTGTCAAGCGCCCTGGGAGTTTCCCTGCGCAGGGTGAACAAGCTTTTGAGGACCCTCGAGAAGCGCGGGTCCATCCACTCCAAAGAACACGGGAGCGAGACCTACTACGTCGCCTGACCTTTGACCAGACGGGATCGAGCAGAGCGAGAGATGAACACGATTTCAGAGAAATACTACGTGGGGATTGATGCGGGATCGGTGAGCCTGAACGGTATCCTGATCAACCAGGACAGGAAAATCATTCATGAGTTTCCCTACAAGCGGCACCTTGGAAAAGTGGAAGAGGGAATCCTGGAGCTCGTCAAGGAGGTCTACCGGAAATTCGGCGCCGAGAACATCAAGGCGTTCGCTTTTACGGGAAACCACGGGCAGAAGGTCAGCCGCGCCTTGGGTGTTTTGTACGAGTTTGAGACGATCAGCCAGGTTCTGGGCGCGCTTTTCCTAAGGCCCGATACCCGGACAATCATCAGCATGGGGGGCCAGGACACCGCCCTTTTTCAAATCAGCCACAGCGGCGGAGGATGGGAGCTGGAGCACTTCAGCACCAACGGGCCCTGCGCCTCGGGCACCGGCTCCTTCATCGATCAGCAGGCGCAGCGGTTGGCGACCTCCATCTATTCCTCCGAGGGGGAGATCTCGCAGAGGGAGGTGGACCGGATTCTGGCCGATTTCATCAGGCTCGGCCTGAGAAGCGACAAACCGGCCAACGTGGCCTGCCGGTGCACGGTCTTCACGAAGTCCGACATGATCCACCTGCAGAACAAAGGGGAACGCCTCGAGGACATCATTTACGGCCTACATGTGGGAAACGCAAGGAACTACATGAGCACGATCGTCTCCAACCGGGTGCTGGAGGACCCCATCCTGTTCGTGGGCGGCCTGTCCATGAATGAACTCCAGGTTCGCGCATTCCGCAGCTATTTCCCGAACCTGATCGTGCCGGAGCACAACACCTCCATCGGGGCTCTCGGGGTCGCCATCCAGGCCCTCGAATCCCGCATCGAAAACCGGGTCGACGTGGAAAGGCTGCTTCTCATGGGCAAGGAGGAAGCCCTCGACCTGCCCTCAGGGCAAAAACTCATCATCCGGAAGACCCTGTTTCCCGAGCACAACGAAGTCAAGAAGAAGGCCTTCGGTGTCAAAAAGATCCCGGTCTATATCGGCATCGATATCGGGTCCACCACCACCAAGTACGCTGTGATCAACGAGGAGAGGGAAATCATCCACAAGAGTTATGTGCACACCCAGGGCAAACCGATCGAGGTGACCCAGCGCCTCCTGGGAATCATCTCAGAGGAAATGGGGGACAGGATTGAAACCCGGGGTGTGGCGACCACCGGTTCCGGCAGGAATGTGGTGGGCGATTTTCTCAACGCGGACCTCATCATCGACGAAATCACGGCCCACGCCCGAGGGGCCGTGGAGATAGACGCGGACATTGATACGATTTTTGAGATCGGGGGCCAGGACTCCAAGTATATCTACATCAGCAACACCTATCCCCTGGATTTTGACATGAACAAGGTCTGTGCGGCGGGGACCGGAAGCTTCCTCCACGAGCTCGCGAACAAATACGGCATCAACATCGTGGGAGAATTCCAGAAAATCGCCCTTTCCTCGGAAAAGCCGGTCAAACTGGCGGAGCGGTGCACGGTGTTCATGGAGTCCGACCTGGTCTCCTACCACCAGAAGGGGGTTCCCCAGAAGGACCTGATCGGGGGGCTGTGCTACGCCATCGTCCACAATTACCTGAACCGCGTGGTGGGCAAGAGGAAGATAGGCCAGAGGGTGATGTTCCTCGGGGGGCCTTCTCTGAACAAAGGGGTTGTCGCTGCTTTCGAGAACGTCCTGGGCCGAAGCCTCGTGGTTCCCAAGCATCGGGAGGTGCTCGGTGCCTTTGGCGCGGCGATCAGCCTTCAAGAGAAAATGGCCGTCGGGGAGAAGACGCAGAGCACCTTCAGGGGGCTTCAGAGCGCCATCCGCGACCAGATGGCATATGCAGAAAAAATCTGTCATGCCGACCCTGCCTGCCACAATGAATGCAAGCTCAAGATCTACGACTTCGACGGCCGGCGGAGCGTCTGGGGGGGAGAATGCGGCCGGTATGACTTGATCAGAAGCAGAGGCAAGAAGCAGCAGGACCTCTTTCAGGTGCGCGAAGGAATGTGGCTCGCCGCCATGAAGGGCAAATTCGAGGAACTGAAGGGTGAGCCCCTGATGGAGTCGGAAGGCCGGCCGACGGTGGGCATGCAGAGATCCCTCTACACCCTCCAAAGCGGGGTGCTGTGGGCCCACTTTTTCGACCGCCTCGGTATGAGGCTGGTCTTGACGCCCGCCACGAACACCCGGATCACGAGCGCCGGCATTGAATCCATGACTTCAGAGACCTGCTTTCCCGTCAAGGTTTCCCACGGCCATGTGAAGGAGCTTGCGGGAAAAACAAAGTATTTTTTCCTGCCGGCGATCATCACGATGCCCACGCCCCGAGAGGAGGAGACGGGGTTCTACTGCCCCCTGGTTCAGGCCAACACCTACATGGTTCAGGCGGCTCTGAATCTCGAGGAGGAGCAAATCCTCAATCCCACGATTCACATGAAATATGACATCCCCACCATCGCCCTGGAACTCTCGGAGCAGATCTCCAGGCAGATCGGCCGCAGCCATGCACAAATACGGGAAGCCCTCGAATACGGCTGGGAGAGGCAGCAGCAATTCTTGAAGGAATTGTTCAAGAAGGGCAGGGAGGTGATGGGGAGCTTCGATCCGGAGAGGCCTGTGGTCGTGGTGACGGGCAGGCCCTACACCCTTCACGACGAAAGGCTCAACCTGAGGCTCGGCCAGAACCTGGCAAAAGTCGGGGTGGCAGCTATCCCCATGGATTTCGTGGATGTCTCCGGCGTGGACCTGAGCGATTTCCCGAATATGTACTGGGGGCTGGGGGCGCAGATCCTGAGAACAGCCAAGTTCATCAAAGAACGGCCGAACTACTTCGGCCTCCATATGACCAATTTCAGCTGTGGTGCCGATTCGTTCGTCGAGCATTTCTACAAGTACATCATGGGAGACAAACCGTACCTCATCTTGGAACTGGACGAGCACAGCGCCGTCGCCGGCGTGATGACGCGGCTGGAAGCCTTCAAGAACGTGATCGAGAACTCCATGGAGAAGATGCAGCAACATCTGTACCCGAGCCTGAAGATGTCCAACTGAATACCAACAGGTTGCTGAAAAACGGCCATCTCCCCACTTTTCCCAAGATTG
>JAGUZM010000219.1 GCA_020060805.1 Deltaproteobacteria bacterium
AAGGCCTCTCTCCAGGCTGCAGACGGAGCGGTGGTGGTCATCGACGCCACGGCGGGAGTGAAGTTCGGCACCCAGAAGGTCTGGGCCTTTGCCGATGAGCTGAACCTGCCGAGGATCATCTTTGTGAACAAAATGGACAGGGAAAGAAGCAATTTCTACGGGGTCGTGGATGAAATCACCAAAATTTTCGAGGTCAAAGCGACCCCCGTCTGTCTGCCCATCGGCGCTGAAGACAAATTCGCGGGCCTGGTGGACCTGATCAAGATGAAGGCGTACCGCTATGCCAAGGACGGAACAGGGAAGTTCGAAGAATCGGATGTCCCTGCGGATATGCAGGAACTGGTGGGCGAGTGGCGTGAAAAGATGATTGAAAACATCGTCGAGGCGGACGACGACATGATGGAGAAGTACCTGGAAGGGGAAGAAATTTCCCCCCAGGCGATGGAAGAAACGTTCACCAAGGGATTGAAGTCCGGTCTGCTCACACCGGTCCTCTGCGGTTCCTCGACACTCAATGTGGGCGTCCCTCACCTCATGAACCTCATCGTCCAGGGGATCTCCGGCCCGAACGAGAGAAAAACCCTTGAAGGCAAGAAACCCGGCGCCACTGACCTCATTCAGAGAAAGCCTCTGCCCGAAGAGCCTTTTTCCGCCCTGGTTTTCAAGACCGTGGCCGACCCCTTCGCGGGAAAGCTCACCCTTTTGAGGGTTTTTTCAGGCACCCTCAACTCGGATTCCACGATTTATAACGCCAACAAGGGCTTAAAAGAAAAATTCGGCCAGCTCCTTATTCTGGAAGGCAAGAAACAGCAACCCATCCCGACGGCTGTTCCGGGAGACATCGTCGCCATTCCCAAGCTCAAGGAAACCGGCACAGGAGACACCCTGTGCGCTGAGAGCCATCCCATCACTTATACGCCCATTCAACCCCTGCCCCCCGTCATCTCTTATGCGGTGGAGGCGAAGGTGAAGGGCAGCGAGGACAAGGTCTTCTCCTCCCTGGCGAGGCTCCTTGAGGAAGATCCCACCCTGAAACTGGAACGGGACCAGGCCACCTCGGAAATCGTTCTTTCAGGGACCGGCCAGATTCACCTGGAGGCGACGTGTGAAAAACTGGGGCGCAAGTTCGGGGTGGAGGTAAACCTGAAGCCGGTGAAAGTCCCTTACCAGGAGACGATCAAGAGACCGGTCCAGGGGGTGGTCTACCGCCACAAGAAACAATCCGGGGGCCGGGGCCAATTCGCGGAAGTCCATTTTGACGTTTCTCCCCTTGAAAGAGGGGCAGGGTACGAGTTTGAAAACGCCCTGGTGGGGATGAATGTTCCCCGCAACTTCGTCCCCGCTGTTGAGAAGGGGATTTTGGAAGCCCTCAAGAGCGGCGTCCTTGCCAATTACCCTGTCGTGGACCTCAAGGTCCGTTTCTATGACGGAAAATCGCACGAGGTGGATTCCTCGGAGATGGCCTTTAAGATCGCGGCAAGCATGTGCTTCAAGAAAGGCGTTCAGGATGCGAATCCCGTGCTCCTGGAGCCGATCATGAAAATGGAAATCATGGTGCCTGACGACGCCATGGGCGATGTCATGGGCGATTTGAACAGCCGGCGCGGCCGCGTCCTGGGGGTTGATACCCAGGGCAAAGTTCAGGTGATCAAGGCCCAGGCACCCATGGCCGAGGTGCTCAAGTACGCCATCGACCTGAACGCGTTATCCGCTGGCCGGGGAACCTTCAAGATGGAACATTCCCATTACGAGGAAGTCCCCGCCCAACTGGCGGACAAGGTCATTGCTGCGGCCAAGGCCGCAGGTTAGAGTCCCTCGCATGGAGAAGGCCTTTACAGCCGGCGTGCTGACGATCAGCGACAAGGGTTCACAGGGCAAAAGAGAAGACCACAGCGGCGAGCTCGCCTACAGGCTTCTCCAAGAGAACGGTTTTTCCGTCATCCGCAGAAAGATCATTCCCGACGACCGCGGTCAGATTATCGAGACCCTCTGTGAGTGGGCTGACAAGGACTGCCTAGCGCTGATCGTCACATCGGGTGGTACAGGGCTCAGCCCGTCGGATCAGACTCCCCAGGCCATGGAAGAGGTGATCGAGTACCCGGTGCCGGGAGTGGCGGAGGCGATGCGGGCCGCAAGCCTCAAGAAGACCCCCCATGCCATGCTCTCCAGAGCCATGGCCGGGGTGCGGCGTCAGTCCTTGATCATCAACCTGCCGGGAAGCCCGGGTGGGGTTCAGGATAATCTTTCAGCGGTATTGCCCGCTCTCAAACACGGCCTGTCAAAGCTGAGCGGGGATATGTCGGACTGTGCAGCGCCGATTGAGCGTTAGCGCTCAATCGGGGCGTCCGTCGTAGGTTGTCCGTGGTAAATTCCCCAGGGTGGGGCCAAATCGTTCGGCGCACGGCGAAAAAACCCTGAGCGTTGAGTTTGTGCAGCTTTCGACCGGGAGGAAGGCCCTATTTTGTGCCCTGCACCCTGTACCCTGCACCTTGTACCTATCTGTTCTTCGTCTCCTCTTCGATCCACTTCAAGTAGCTGTCCATTCCCTCCGCGATAGGGACAGCGGTGATTTCAGGCACCTCGTAGGGATGGATGGCCTTCAATTCCTTCTCCAGCTCCCCATAGGCGTCTTTTCGGGTTTTCATCAGACAGAGCCATTCTTCCGCCTCCTCGATTTTCCCCTTCCACCAGTAGGTGCTCCTTATGGGACCGAGGACCTGCACACAGGCCGCCAACCTCTTCTCCACCACAGCCCTGGCCATCCTGCTCGCATCCTCTCGCTTTTCCGCGGTGGTGGAGACCTGAACACATTCTCTCATTATTTGGCCCTCCTGCGCTCTCTGATCGTTTCCATGGTATCATCCACCTTCTTGGCAATGAGGTTTTCGAACTCTTTGCCCAGAAAGGGACGGTTGTTGAGAAGATACCATTTGACCTTGCTCCAGTAACCCCTCAGCTCCGCTTCATCATGCATGATGTCCAGGTCACGGCCGATCTCCATCAGTTTTTCCCTCCGCAAATTCTCTTTGGTCAGCTCATAGAGATCGCTCAACCTGTGCCTCTGCTCATCGCTGAGCCCGATGTCGAGGGATTTCTCCATCAGATCCATGAAGATCCCATGGATGGCGTTGAAATCCTTGGACTCCTCCATTTGCTTCCTCGCCCGCTCCAGGGTCAGTTCCGTCAATTCCGAGAGCCTTTGTTCAAACGCCTTCTCCAGCTGGACCTCGTAGTCTTCGGTCTGGAATGGAAGGTTTCTGAGTGCTTGCAGAGTAACGTGGAAGTATTTCTTCAGGTTGTCCACATCTCCGATCGCTCCCAATCGCTTTAGCTTCTGGCCCATGTTGACCTTGTCCACGAAATCGACGGTCAGCACGCCGTGGGTTTCGTCTTTTCGTAACGTGATGCCGCTCTTTGCCTTGAAGAACTTCGCCGCACCATCCCGCGATTCAAACAGCTCTTTCCCTGAAACAGCGCTCAGGAAATCATTGATCGCTTCATAGCGTTTCTCGATCTTCTCCGCCAAAGCCAGGAAATTGAGACATCGGGCCCGTTTCCTCTTCTCCAATTTTCTTGATCCGATCAGGGTCAGGAGAAGGAGTTTTGTCATGTTTTCGTAGGTCAGGTAGGAAGCCACGGCTTGAAACCCGAAAATGCGCACCTCATCCGCGACCAGGCTCTGAAAAATGAAGTGTCTCACCCCCTCCGGCAGGGTGAGGAGGCTATTGTAAACCCGCAGAGCCTCATAAAGCTCTTTCTCAAAGGTGGCATAACCGATGCCGGCGTAACTCCTTTTTCTGTAGATGAACATCATGGGGACATGGATCATGAAGCTTGCGAGGTCCGCAAATTCCACGTACCTGATCCCTTTCAGCCTCAGAATTCTCTCCAGGGCGTGGATCATCTTCCCTGAACCGATGTAGTCTTCTTTTTCTGAATCCCGCCACCGGTAGGATTCTAGATACCTGGAGGGAGGGACGCCGTCCGGAAGGCCTTTGCTCCGGTATGCGGAAAAGGCATGGAATACGTGTCCTTTCTGGGCATATATGTCTGCAAGGTGATCCGCAGGTTTGGTTTCTCCGCCTATGACCCTTTGGCTGAGAGTTCTCAGTTGGAACAGCCGCGTGGCCAGGTCTTCAATCATCAGATCTTCTCCTGCGGCATAAATCATGATGAACGAACTCAGGAACACGGCATCAAGAACGTCTTGATCCTGCCGGTCGACGACGTCCTGGATAGCATCGAAGGAAAATTCTCCCCTGATCATGCGATGGAGGAGGTTGTGGTGCTTAACCAGGAAAACGAGGTATCCTTCCGCCTCTCTGTCTTCGTTGTACCGAAGGGCGATCTTCTCTTTTTCGAGGAAGAATGCTCCTGCCTGGGCATGGTCGGCCGGGTTGAAACGGCCCCGGTACTTTTCCCTCAGAGTCGGGAGAAGGCCCACGTCCCTGAAAATGAAAGTCTTGATGAAGGCATCGAAGAGAGCCGGTCTTCTTCTCAAGTTTCCGACCATGACTTCCAGCGTCTCGATCTGGGAATCATTCAGTCCCACGATCCCGGCTGCCATGGGCCCGAATTCCCGCTGGGCTATCTGGTGAAGGAGCTGCGCGTCCTGGAATTTGCCCCTGTCCCTGTGGATCAGGGCCTCGATCTTCTTCGCGCTCGCGAGGATGTGCTCCATCAGGGAAGGCTCATGGAAGGTTCCCTCCGAAACCTCGAGGTCTTGAAAGGCCTCAAACTCCGGAAAGAGGAACTGCAGCAGGTCCGGGGCGTGACGGCGAAGCACATCGAGGTCGGAATAGATGCCCTCGGGCCGAAAAATCACCTTGATGAATATCCCCCGGATATCGGCCCGCAGCTTTTGGGCTTTCTTCACCCATGCTTTTTGCCTCTCCGGAAGCCGGATATCCTTCTCATCGTAGGAGATGAGTTTCAGATAGCTCTGGTAGAACCCTTCCAGGTTGGAAAAAAGCCTGTCCAGCCCCTCGAGGTCCCTGGGCCGAATGTCCGAGATTTTGACGCCCGAGAGTTTTTCCGCCTGAACCTCCAGCTTCCGGATGTTTTCATCCATATCGACATAACCGATCTCAATCCCTCGGGTCTCTTCATGGACTCTCAGCTGCAAACCTGTTCCGAGGATGAACGATGTCTCGTCCTTGTAAAGCTGGTCGCTGAATCGTTTCAACTGCTCCAGGCCGAGATACTTGGTGTTGATCGCAAGGAGCTCCTCTTCGAGCCTGCGGATGTGGCCGCCAATCTCTGCGCTCCTGACCTGGGCAAGGACGGGATTGAAATTGATCAGGCTTCCCCTCACCACCTGCACCGCAACCCACAGGAGAATGAAGACAAACTCACTCCGAAGCCTCTCGAAGATCCGACCCGTCCCGTGGAACTCGATATTGAGAAACTTCCTGTAAAATATGGAGGTCCGCAGGGCATCGTCTTTGAAAAAAAGCTTTTCAAACTCTTCGATGATCCGCACCAGCTTGATGACGTTCTCCATCTTCGCCAGGGTTTGCTCATTGTAGTCGGCAAGGGCCTCCTTTTCCATTTCCCCCTTGGCGCTCAGATCAGGCCAGGTGCTCAGGAATTGGAAATGGTTCATCATTTTGAGAATCCTGCGCACCACCATCCGTTGCACCCCCCCGAGGCTGCTCACCTTTTCATCCAGGAGCCGATCCAGGTCCGTTTCAGGGTTGGTGACGACCTTCAGGATGAATTCATACAGATCAAAAAGCTCAGCGAGCTCTTCCTGGGTGAGGTCTGTTTTCTTGGACGCCGCGGTTTCGGAAACGCTCATCAGCCGGCAATACCGGAGAAGATTGATGGCCTGTTGAGTCTCAAAATGACGGGCAACGTCTGAGAGGGGTCGTAACGTCTTTTCGTTCATTTTTCCGGAGAGGATGCGCCCCAGGGGAGAGTGGCCGACGACGATGAGAAAAAGCTCTTTCAGTTCCCCGTAGGTGAACCCGAAAAGAGACAAGGTCTCCAGGTTGTCCAGAATAGGCGTCTTGACGCCCTCGATGTTGTCCGGGTTGAGGGCGTTTTTCAGTCTCTCAAGGCGGTTGATCTTGGTCAGGAGTTTGAGGACGTGATTGAGACCCGCATGCCTCCTTTTCTTGTTTTCCAGTGGCTCCTTGAGCCTCTCTATGAAAAACTCCGGAAGGCCGACATAGCCCCCTGCCCTGATTTTCTTCACCACCCCCAGGGTTGCGATCGCATAGTCGAAGGAGTCCCGGTAATCCGCCGCCAGAGAAAGGGGGCAACCCGCCAGCTTGGACTCCATCACATCCCTTTGGAGGTCCTTGAGGGTCGTCTCAAGGGGCCTCTTCTGGCCCAGGTAGATGAGCATGTAACCGGGTGAGTAGGAGCCCGTGGTGAACCTCTTCTCCCATTCTTCCTTGATCGCCTGCGGAAGCAGGGGTTTCAAAAAGATCCTGTTGAAGAAAACAGACAGAAGCC